>NZ_ARZA01000154.1 GCF_000387765.1 Caldisalinibacter kiritimatiensis | reverse complement strand
AGGTAGCAAGTTTTTAACTTGCGACTTCGAAGCTTGCCATTTCAATGGCGAGTAGTTCACTTTAAGGTAAAGTATATAGATAATTGATAATTTTTTATCAAAAATTAACTATAAGTTTAGAAAATTAAAAATAGGACTGATATTAGGATAAAGTTCACTTTTATTTATTTTAAGGTATTGTTATAATTAAAATGAAAATATTTTATAAATGATAACTTGTAAAGTATACAGCAAATTATGAATTTATTAATGTGAAAGGGGTATTAAAAAATGAGTGAGTCGAGAAATGTAATGGTATGTGTAACTCAACAAAAGACATGTGAAAGACTAATAAAGAGAGGATATAATGAGTTGAAAACCGATAAAGATAAATTATATGTAATACATGTAGTTAATGAAAAGGATAAATTTTTAGAAAACTGGAGTGACGAAGAAGCATTAGAGTATTTGTTTTCAGTGTCTAAAAAAGTAGGAGCAGATTTGACAGTATTAAGGTCGAAGGATATAGTAAAGGCAATAGCTGATTTTGCTATAAAAAATAAGATTAGCCATATTGTTATGGGTGTATCACCAGATGGGAAAGGGATAGAAAATCATAGTTTAGCTATGAAACTTAACAAAAAATTACCAGAAGCAGATTTTTTGATAATATAGTATAATCGATAATAATTAGCTCTTTGAATTTATGGACACAATAAAATATAAGGTATGTAATATGGGGGAAAGGAGATGTCTTTTATAGGAAAACTGATGACTGCAATAAAGTTTCTATTTGATAAAGATGTACCTATGAGAAAAAAGTTATGGATTATATTACCTGCTTTGTATATATTAAGTCCAATAGACTTAATACCAGCTCCAGTATTAGGATTATCTGTTGTAGATGATTTAGTACTATTATTATTTGTAATAGGTAAGATATCAGAAAAACTTGATGAATATGCAAATAACAACTCAAATAAAAATCAAGAAGATAAAGATAGAGAAAAAATAGTTGAAGATGTAGAATATGAAATAATAGATGAAGAAAAGTAAAATAAGGCTATAGAAAAGCGACCTCATGTAGGAGGTCGCTTTTTTATGAAAAAATACAAGTATTTAATAAATGAGCTAAATTTCATGTCGAAAAATTATGACAAGCTCCGTAAAAAATGGTAGAATAGAAATATAAATACTCGAAAGGAAGATACTATGGCTGCAGATATCATCAAAGATTATAGCATTTTAGAAGTATATATGGAAAATTTAAGTCAAAAGGTTTTACTATGTAAGCATAAGGATACAGAAGAATTATATTTGGTAAATGCTATTACAAATAAAGGTCTAGTTGAAGGACTAGATTATGAACTTCTAATTAATACATTTGATTCTATGGAAAATATTGTTGAATCAGATGAAGCTATATACTTTATTACAAAGTATAGTGAATATCAATATCTAAATGAGTATTTATCTAACAATAAATTAGGCTTATCTAGTCAAGTAGGTTATTTAACAACCATCACAGATGTACTTCTTAAATTAAGAAAATATCCAGATTATATAATATCTTCTTTTTTAGATATAAACAATTTGTACATAGACGAAAAGAATAATATTCACTTTACGGGTTTAGTTATTCTTGATGAAAATAATTTAAAAATTAGTAGGTCAGATGTTTTGAGAAAGCTTGCTAATATAACTCATGTTATATTTACTGGAAAATCGATTGAAAATGATAAATTATTTAGTGAAATACCTCCAGATATAGAAAAGTTAATTAATAAGTGTTTAAACGATGAATATCTGCAATATGAGGAATTTGTTAATGACTTTAAACAGTCAAATATATATAGATTAATCAATCCAGAAGAAGACGATTTAGCTAGAGTATATTTAATGAGAAAGAGCATGAATAAAAGAAAGACCATAAATAAATTAAAAAAAAGAGGAATAATAGTTGCGATAATATTAATATTATTATCCCCAATATTAGTTCCATATGCAGTGAAAATGTTTAGAAACATTAATACTGATATTGTAAATAAAGAATCAATAAATAATGTTGAAGATAGACAAGAAAACATCGATGAAGTTAATGAGGAACGAGAAGATGAACAGAATATTACTGATGAGGCTAGTGAAAAAATAGTGGTAGAAGAAACATTAAAAGAGGAAGAGACAGTATATGATTATTTTAATGAAGAGCTAATTAAAAATTATACAGATGAGAATATTGGAAGTATAGATAATACTAAGTTTTATGAAGGTGATTCTTCTGTAAAAATAGTAAATATTGAAGAAAAAAGAAACGAATTCTTAGTTGGGGTTATTGATATTACAAATGGAGGATTTAGTTTCTTAAAGGAAAGAAAGATAGATGTTTCAATGCGCTTAACATCAAGTATGAAAGCTGATGGAGCTATAACACTTAAAATAAAAAAAGGTAATAGATTATTAGGACAAGTAACTAGGAAAATAAATGTACCAAATGATATATGGATATTAGAAAGTATAGATGTAAATACAGGAAAAGCTGATAGAATAGAGATTTATTTAACTACATCGCAAAAAACTGCTATATGGGTGGATTCATTTGGAGTTGATATTCTTAAGTAGGGCGACTAAAAAGTCGTCTTTTTTACTATAGGCCTATTAAATCTACTAACTAACGAATTGCCGAAGTCGAATTTGTTCTTACAGTATTTGAATATAACTACTTTATCTAGCGTCTAAAATCAAAAGATATGAATTTGCACATAATTAAGGTACAGTGAATAAGATATATAGATAAGTATTTTTATTATGTCTATAGATAGTTGCAAAATACAAAATTAAACTTATCCACAGAAAATTAGTAAAAAAAATAG
>NZ_ARZA01000153.1 GCF_000387765.1 Caldisalinibacter kiritimatiensis | reverse complement strand
ATTTAAATAAATAAAATGCAGTATTTATGCGAGTTGTAGAGTTCTGCAACGAGCTATAAATACATAAAACAAAGGGGGATTCCTGTGAAATTAAATATTAGAGCTAAGATTTTAGGTGGATTTAGTATTATACTTATTATAATGGTTTTAGCAAGTGGATTAGCAATGACAGGTATTAGTACTGTAGAAAAAGAATATGGTGTTGTGGTGAATAAAAATTTACCAGTATCCCAATTAGTTTGGAAAATTAGAGCAAAAAACTTTGAACAAGTAGCATCTATTAGAGCATATATGATATACAAGGACAAGAAGTACACTGATAAATTTTATTCAATAAATGAAGAATTAGGTTCTATATATGATAATATAGAGTCATTAATAGAAACTGATAGTTCTAAAGAAATGTTGAATCAAATAAAAGAAGCTCATTCAGAGTATAAAAAAGTAGCAAAAGAAGTATTTAATTTAGTAGATAATGGAGATTTAGAAAAGGCTATAGAGGTTGGAGAAAAGGGAACTCAATACGTACAGATAATTCAGAACTTAACTGACGAGTGGATAGAATGGGTAAATCAATACAACAATCAAATAAAAGCAGATACTAATAAATTAATAAATAATAGAAAAGTAACAAATTTTATAGTAGTCACTTTAGCTTTTATTATAAGCTTAATAATTGGAATATCTTTAAATAGAAACATATCTAATCCTTTAATTGATTTAAAAACTTATGCTGGTACTATAGCTAATGGAGATTTAACTAAACATATTGCTAAAAAATATCTTAAAAGGAAAGATGAAATCGGTGATTTATCAACTGCTTTAAGTAACATGCAAGTGGATATTAAAAACCTGATAAAAAAGGTAAAAAGCTCTTCAAGTGATGTGTCTCATACTTCATCTATGCTTTCTGATATATCAAATCAGACCAGTACAGCAGTTAGTGAAGTTGCAAGAGCAGTAGAAGACATAGCACAAAGTGCTTCACAACAAGCAACCGATTTAGAAACAGGTTCAAGCAATTTAAACAAATTAGCAAGTAGTATAGAAACTGTATTAAATGATACATATAAGATGAATAATGCTTCAAATAGCATGAATGAATTAAGTAATACTGGACTTAATAAGGTTAATACTTTAGTTGACAAGACAAAGATATCTCAAAAAGCAGCGAATCAAATTAGTGAAATAATTTTAAATATGAATAATTTAACAAAAGAAATCAGTACTATAACTGATACTATAACAGGTATTTCAGAACAAACTAATTTATTAGCTTTAAATGCAGCTATAGAGGCGGCAAGGGCTGGTGAAAGCGGCCAAGGGTTTGCAGTAGTAGCTGAAGAAGTAAGAAAGCTAGCTGAACAAGCAGCAGCTGAAGCAGAATCAGTAAAAAAAATAATTGAAAATATACAGAATCAAGCAGAAAGTGCTGTTAATACAATGGGAGAAGTAAGTAATATAACAAAGGAACAAGATACAGCGGTTGCTGAAACAGAAAAAATATTTAAAGATATATCTAGTTCTATAAGACAGTTAAGTAATTTAGTTCATGAAGTTAAAGAACATACTGATGATATGAAATTTAAAAAAGATGAAATAGTAGATATGATTAATAATATTTCAGCATTATCACAGCAAACTTCGGCTACTACAGAAGAAGTGTCAGCATCAACAGAAGAACAGCTAGCAACGGTAGAAGAAATGTCATCGCAAGCAGAAATGTTAAATGAACTAGCTAAAAACTTATTTAATGACATTAATAAATTTAAAGTTTAGTTACTTATAGGCTATCACCCCTTGAATACACCTAAATTAACTCTTGACACTAAATAAGTAAAAATGTAAAATATATTTTTAAAATATGGTATGATTTGTTAGAATATATATGGAGATAATACACAACAAAACGAAAGGTGAGGGGTCTGATAGTGATAAGAGACTGGAAAAAACTACTTATACCTTATGAACAAGCAGTAGAAGAGCTAAAGGTAAAGTTTAAGAGTATAAGAAGTGAGTATAGAAGAACAGGTCAATACTCTCCTATTGAATTTGTAACAGGAAGAGTTAAAGAAATATCAAGTATTATAGACAAAGCAAAAAAGAGGGGAATTCCTTTAGAAAAAGTAGAGGAACATATAGAAGATATAGCAGGGATTAGAATAATGTGTCAATTAGTTGATGATATTGAAAAGGTAGTAGATATAATTAGAAAACGTGATGGTAAAGATATGGAAATAGTAGAAGAGAGAGATTATATAACCAATATGAAAGAAAGTGGATATAGAAGTTATCATATAATAATAAAGTATCCTGTTCATACAGCTTTTGGAGAAAAGGAAGTATTGGCTGAAATTCAAATTAGAACATTAGCAATGAATTTTTGGGCAACGATTGAACACTCTTTAAACTATAAATTTGAACGTAATATTCCAGAGAATATTAGAATACGTCTAAAAAGAGCAGCAGATGCAGCCTTTCTTTTAGACAAAGAAATGTCTAAGATAAAAGATGAAATAATGGATGCACAAGAAGAATTCAGAACAAGATCTACCCTTATAGAGGAGATAGTAGGAAAGATTCAAGATTTATATATGTCTAACAAGATAAATAATATAGATTCAATTCAAAGGGAGTTTATAAGTTTAAGGGAAGAAGGAAATATAAACGAATTAAGAAACTTTAATAAAAGGCTAGGAGCACTTTTAGAAAAACACAGGATATATTAGGAAATAACAATAGAATATAAATAAAAAAGGGACTGCTTACTAATGATATAAAATCATTGAAAAAGACAGTCCCTTTTTTATTTCTAAAATATTAAATGGGCAACAAAGACAATTATCGGTAAAGTAATAAGGGTACGTTCAATAAATATTACTATTAAATCTTTTAAAGAAACGGGTATTTTAGACCCTAGAAGTAACCCACCAACCTCAGACATATAAATTAGCTGAGTAACAGAAATACATGCTATAACAAATCTAGTTAATTCACTTTTTATTGATGCTCCTATTACAGATGGCAGAAACATATCTGCAAAGCCTACGATAAGTGTCTGAGAAGCTTCATGTGCTTCTGGTACATTTAATAAATTTAGTATAGGAATAAAAGGTAACCCTAACCATTCAAATATTGGTGTAAATTCAGCTAATATTAAAGCAATAGTACCCATAGCCATAACTATAGGTGTTACACCTATCCACATATCAAGAATATTTTGTATACTCTGTTTAATAAGCTCAATTAAGCTATCGTTTTTACTAGCTTTTTCTACTGCCTTTTCTAATCCCCATTTAAAAGTAGAAACTTCCTTTGGAATTACTTCTGAATCTTCCTTTTTTAAGTTATTCAAATATGTGTCAGGTTTTCTTGATAAAGGTGGAATACGTGGCGTTATAATAGCTGCAACTATTCCTGATAAAAGTATAGTTAAGTAAAAAGGAACAAACATGTGTCCAAGATTAACTTGGGATATTACTACTAAACTAAAAGTTATTGAAACAGCAGAGAAGGTTGTTCCAATAACAGCCGCTTCTCTTTGTGTATAATAGCCTTCTTGGTATTGCTTGCTTGTAAGTAAAACCCCTATAGTTCCATCTCCAAGCCACGATGCTATACAGTCAATTGCAGAACGACCAGGCAATGTAAATATAGGACGCATTATTTTAGTAAGTAATGCACCGAAAAATTCTAATAAACCAAAATCTAATAATAAAGGTATGAACATACCTGCAAAAAGAAAGACAGAAAACAGTATAGGCAATAAATCATACAATAATAGACCACCTGTATTTTCAGACCATATCCATTCAGGTCCTATTTTAAAGAATGTCATAACTACAAATACAGCTCCTAAAACTCGAGCACTAAACCATAATAAAGACACATTAAATAGTGAATTTAAAAATCTATTCTTTAAGATTATTCTAGGTATAAATATTTTTGCTATTAAAGTACCTAATACAGCAAAACATATGATGATTACCATAACCTTTGGTATTATGCTGTCTAAAGCCTCTAATACAAAAGATGAAAGTATTGCAATAGGAATAGTAACTTCTCCATTATATAAAATAGGTGTCATAAAAAATAAGACTCCGATTAATGATGGAATGATAAACTTAGATAAATTACTTAGCGAATAATTACTCATTTGTTTTTTCATAATCAATCTCCTTTGCATGAATATATATACACAATAATTAATTATAATACATATTTTCTAAATTGCAATAGGTAAAGATATAATAGAAATATATAGGCTTTTAAGAAAATTCTAAAAACAAAGAGTAATTAAGCAAAAGAAAAACTCCCACCGTATATAGGCGAGAGATTAATTTTGATTATCCAAATATTCCTACGGTTTGGAAAAATGGTACAAATTTCTTTCCATTCCATTCTAACGATGTTTGAACATAGCCTAAGCCATCAGCGTTATATCTACCAGCTATTCGTTGTAATGCATATAATTCATATACTCCATCTCTTTGAAAATCTATAGGGTAAAGACCTCCAAGTGGGTTTACCCATCCTTCTATAAGCTCTTTAAGCTTTCCATCCTCATCATATATCTCTGATAAATATTCTTTTCCTTTATATCTGATATCTATAATATATTTCTTTGATTTATCTTTAGGTGTAACTTCAACTTGATAAAAATCTTTATATATGACGTTGTATTGATATTTTTCATTAAACTTTTCATGGTCAAAAATTTCCTTAGGTTTATTATTTACAAATGAATAAATATAATAAAATGCTAAACCACCACTTCCACCTGAATCAATACTGACTAAGATATCTTTAACTTTATCTCCAGTAAAATCACCTAAAAAGATAGTAGGATTATATCCTGCATTATCCTTTAAGGGTATTCTAGTAAATCTACCTGTTTTGCCATCTTGAATTATTAAGGTTATATTGTCTGTAAAGGGACTTTCTAAACCAGAAGTTTTTTCTCCAACTAAGTAAACATTATCTATAACTCTATCTCCATTTACATCTCCACGTTTAAAATCTAAAATATATATCTTATTTTCCACTTGATTAAAAAAATGAGGTGGATAATAATACATAAAATCATCTCCTAATAAACTTATTATTAGTATAATATGAGTTATTAGGAGATAGGGTTACGAACCAGTAGACTTATAATGCTTCACCCCAAAATTCCATATTAGAATACATGGAATAATAAAAAGCATACCTAATAAAGGGGTAATCATATATAAAACACTATTTCCTTCTACCTTATCGAGTATAAACATAAGAGGCAGATAGTTTACTGTACCAAAGGGAATGACAAAGGTAAAGAATTTCTTTACCCAATCTTTATAAATACTCAATGGATATTGGGATATTTCCCTTCCTCCATCAGTAAATATGTTTATAACCTCTAGTCCTTCTGTAGTCCAAAAGCATAAAGTAGCACCTAACATAAATATTCCTGAAAATATAACTACTCCGCTTATGCTCATTAATACAAGGGTAATTATTTTGTAAATATCCCAAGCTACATCTAAATTAGTAATAGAAAAAATTAATACAATTATACTTTGTAAAAGACGACCAATTCTAGTAAATTCAAATTTAGAACCAAGGACTTGAAGTATCGTTGAACGGGGTCTAACTAGGATTCTATCAAAATCACCATTAACTATCATTGATGAAAAAGTATCAAAGCCCCTTGCAAAACATTCACTTAACGAAAATCCCATATGAATAACTCCATAGCATAAAGCAACTTCATATATAGACCAGCCACCTATAGTGGGAAATCTCTGAAATAGCAAGAATATAGATACAAAAACTAAGAAGGGAACAAAAAATTGTCCAACAGAAAGCAGAATAAATGATGTTCTATATTCCATTTCACTTTTAAAGAGTATAGACATATATTTAAGGTATAATTTCATACATTAGCCCCCTTGAACTACAATTCTTTTTAAAGCCTTGTTCATCCATAGTTTACCTAGAATAACTAATAAAGATATCCAAAGTATCTGTACACCTATACTTATTAAAGCTTCTGTTATACCTATATTACCAGCATATATCCTAAAGGGGAGGTCAGAGGTATATCTAAAGGGTAAAATATATACGATTTTCTTTAGTGTATCTGGCATTAAAGGAACTGGAATTAACATACCTGAAAAAAACTCTCCAAAAACTGCAAAAACTAAAAATGAGCCTGTTGGAGATAAGGTATAAAACATTGAAATATATAATAGCATAGAAATTGCTACAATTAGTATTAATCCTAATATCAAGGTTATTAGAAATAGAATGAACGAAATAAAATCAGGTGGTAAAGAAAAATTATATGGTGAGGGCAATAAAAATGCTACAAATATTATTGGTATACATCTAAGGATTGCACCTGATAGTCTTTGAGCTATAAGCTTTGCATACCAAAAACAATAAAGGTCAGTTGGACGACAAAGCTCATAGGCTATATTACCCTTTATTATATGATTAATAAGCTCATTGTCCCTAATCCAAAGCATAATAAACATTAAAAAACTTTGTTGCAACCATACAACTTGAACCAATTCTCTAAAGGATATGGGCTGTGGTATTTTAGTACTATTATAAAAGGCTTGAAATATCATTATATACATAAAACCCCAAAAGAATTGAGTTAACACTCCTGCATATGCAGCAACCTTATACTGTAGCCCCTTAAGTAATCTCATTTTAAATAAAGAGTAATAAGCTTTCATATTTGATACTCCTTATATAATTCAACTATAATTTCTTCAATGGGTCTGCTGTCTACACTTAAATCAATATTTTCTAATTCTTTAGATAAAGAGCTTATAACCTCTGAAGCCTTTATCTTATCTAAATCAACAGATAGAGTTAGTCTTTCCGTTGATTTTGATAGAATAGTTGTACCTTCGATGTTTATATCTTCTGTATTTTCCTTAAAATCTACAGTTAGGGTTTTGTGAGTTGCAAACCTATTTTTTAGCTCTGTTAGGGAACCGTCGAGTAAGATTCTACCTTTGCCTATGAGTATGATTCTATCAGCTAGTGCTTCAATATCACTCATGTCATGGGTAGTTAAAATGACAGTAACATTTTTTTCTTTGTTTATATTTTTTATAAAATTACGGACTGCTATTTTGGAAACTGCATCTAGTCCTATGGTAGGTTCATCTAAAAATAAAATCTTTGGATTGTGTAGTAGAGAAGCTGCTATTTCGCATCTCATTTGTTGACCTAGACTAAGTTGTCTAACGGGAGTTGTAAGTATAGAAGATATATCTAAAGTAGATGTTAATAAATCTAAATTGTCTTTAAAAACTTTAGTAGGAATTTTATAAATATCCTTAAGTAAATGAAAAGAATCAATGACTGGAACATCCCACCAAAGTTGAGACCGTTGACCAAATACAACTCCTATATTTTTAACGTGATTTATTCTGTTCTTCCAAGGAGTTAGTCCAAGTATGTTACATTTTCCACTATCGGGAACTAAAATACCGCTTATAATCTTAATGGTAGTGGACTTGCCAGCACCATTAGGTCCTATGTAACCAACAATTTCACCTTCATCAATTTTAAAAGAAACATCTTCTAGGGCTCTAACGGTTGTATATTTAGGATTAAACAAAGACTTTACCGCAGCAAAAACCCCAGCATTTCTTTTAGAAACTTTGAAGGTTTTATTTAAGGATTCAACTTCAATCATTTTTGACCTCCTTTGTAAATGAGAGTATTAAATTGTAACATAATTACAGAAGAGATAAACATTATATATTAACTAAAAGTGAATGTCAAATAAATATTTTGAATTTTGCCATTGTTTTTAACTATAATTGAAGGATATTGAGCATACAGCATTTAACTATATATAGAAATGAGTTAATAGAACCATATTTCATCCAGGAGTTGGGGCACCTTTAGCAGCAGGACTATTAGAAGAAGTCATAGCTTTAGGAGCTACTAAATTTGTTGCATGTGGAGGAGCAGGGGTACTGGATAGCTCTATTACAGTAGGACATTTGTTATTACCTTATGCAGCAGTTAGGGATGAAGGAGTTTCATATCATTATGTTTCACCAAGTAGAGAAATAGAATTAAATAAACAAAGTGTTGATACTGTAGCTAAAGTTTTAGATAAACATGAGTGTGAATATATGAAGGTAAAAACATGGACAACAGATGCATTTTACAGAGAAACAGTAAACAAAGTCAAAAAGAGAAAAGAAGAAGGCTGTTTAACAGTAGAAATGGAATGTGCTTCTTTGACGGCAGTATCTAAATTTAGAGATGTTAAATTTGCACAGATACTATACGCTGGTGATGATGTCAACTGTGAAGAATGGGATGATAGACATTGGAATAGTAGAACAAAGATAAGGGAGAAGATATTCTTCTTTGCAGCAGAGGCTAGTTTGGAGTTGTAGTGAAAGAGGAAAAATGATTTGAATAATGGTATAGGTTTAGTGTTAGGCAATATATTTTCAAAATTATATTAACTAAAAATTAAATATAATAATGTATGTTTTTATAATCAATAAGAATATTTTTTTTACATTGTACATATGTTGAAATATCAGAAAACTATTATTATGGTGTTATAAAATAGTTATTTGTTTTCATTTGTTATGTTAATACAAGGTAATAAGGAGGTGAACTAAAATCTTTTTACAAGAGTAAACTAAATATTTTATTGTTAATATATACTCTAAAATTAAGATAAAACAGTTCAATTAAATTGTAAAGATGTATTATAAAATTGTCTATATTCTGTGTCTATACAAGGGGGATATAATGAAGAAAGTTAAACATATAGTATCCTTTAGCGGAGGTAAAGATTCTACATGTATGTTGCTTAAGATGATTGAAAATAATATGCAAATTGATGAAATAATTTTTTTAGACACAGGAAAAGAGTTTGAATCAATGTATGATCATATAAAAAAAGTTGAAAAGGATATTGGCAGAAAAATAACTAGGCTTAAGAGCAAAGAATGTTTTGAATATTACTTGTATGAACATCAAGTAAAAAAAAGAATTACTACATGGTTGAAAAGCAAATATAATATTAAAAATAAACACGAACTTAAGAAATTTCTTGAATCATGTAATTATGATGAATTACTAATAAAGTTAATCAAAGTTAGTTTGGAGAACTTATACAAAGAAGAGAAATTAATACAAAATGGTTACGGATGGCCAAGTAAAGGCAATAGATGGTGTTGCCAAAAGTTTAAGAAGCAGCAAATATCATCATATGTAAAAAAGAAATATCCAAGTGAAGATTATAAAATAATCGAATATCATGGTATAGCATATGATGAGAGGAATAGAAGCAAGAAAAATAAAGAGAAAGAAATAAGGTATCCACTTATCGAAAAATGGAAAATAACTGAAAAGCAAGCATTACAATATTGTTACAAAAGAGGTTACGACTGGGGAGGTTTATACGAAATATTTGATAGAGTTTCTTGTTGGTGTTGTCCATATAAGAAAATTAATGAATTAATGAATTTATATATTTATTACCCAGATAAATGGGATAAGATTAAAGATATGGATAAAGAAAGTTTTAATGAATTTAAAAACAAATATTCATTGCAACAATTAGAAGAAAGATTTAATAAAGAAATAAAAAAGGAAATTGAAGCAGTGGTAAAAGAATTAAGAAAAGTATACATTTTTAATCATGAATATTGGGATGATAAGCTTAAAGAAATAAATGAGAACAAAGATATTCAATTAAAAATGAAAAGAATCAATTATAATTTAGATATAACAGTTAGAAAATTTAACGAGGATAAGAGAAAAATTATGTATCATTTGATTGAAATAATTTTAGGACAAAGTAATGAATTCTTTAATCTTCTTATAAAGATTTATCTATTAGGATAACTATTGTTAATCTCATGTGAATTAACAGTTTAATATTTAACTTAATATATTTTGTAAAATGATTTGAATCCTATAATATTTAGGATTCTTTTTTTATTCTTAATAATCTGTTACAAGCAACTAAAATATTAGATGAAAAAAATTCAAATAAAAGAAAATAAAGTATGCATGGTATGTATGTAAAAGTACAAAAAATAAATAATAATTAAATATTTTACAAAGGAGAAGGTCAATATATGAGTAAGCAGTTAAATTTAATGGCTTACAAAAATGCACTTTTAGGAAATCAAAATTCATACAAATTTGCATTAGGTTTAGCAATAATAAATACAATAAAAAGTGATAGGAAAATTTCTTATACTAAAATTGCAAAAGAAATTGCAAGATATTATTTTAAGCATCATTTTATATATAAAATTAATGAGACTAATAATCTAAATCAAAAACCGATTGTAATTACAATTCTAGAAGAATATATGAAAATTAAATATGGTAAAAAAATAATCCCAACGAAGCTAACAAATAATGATTTAGACAATTTATCAATATATTTAATTGACCCTTCTAAGATGAAATGTAAAGTTAATGATTTAGAAATAAAGAAAAAGTTGAATAAACAAGGTTTTTTTTATTATACATTACCATGTTGGCAGCATGCTAGTAAAGAAAATGGAAAAAAATATTACAGTTATAAACAAAAAGATGAAAATGATTATTTTAGTTACGATATAGACGAACAAGAAATAGTTATTACAGATAGCTTTTATAAGCTTATAACAAAAGAGAAAGAATTGCTTAAATATATAACAGTTACCGAATGGGTAAAATTTGCTGAGAAGTTTAATATAACTCCTCGATTATATCAAAAAATAAGCTTAGATAAACCAAAAAGAAACAATCAAAAGTTTAGAGAGTTATTTGATAATATTAAAATTTTAGAAGGAAATATATGTTATATATGTGGTGAAAAAATAATCAGAAAAAGAGAAAAAACTCTCGACCATGTTATTCCCTTTTCTTATGTTTATTCTTGTGAATTATGGAATTTAGCAACAGCACATAAAACATGCAATAGTAGTAAAGGTAACAAGATAGGAAGTCCTAATATGATAAAAAAGCTAATAAGAAGAAATGAAAATCTATGGGAACTAGACGATGATATCCCAGCTAAATATAAAAAAAAGTATTATAAGTATTTTAAAAATACCTTTAATTGTAAACAAGATATTGCTATTAGAATACAAAAATTAGTACAAGATTGTAAAGAAGCTGGTTTTCAACAGATGAAAAGTAAACGAGGTCAGATACTATGACATGACAAGTGTTTTCAGACAAAAAAAAAGGAACACTTAAAAGATAGTTTGACTATCTTTTAAAAAAAGAATCTGTAAAAAAACTTTGTGCTTTTTGTGCTTAAAGATAAGTCAGTTCCAATCTGACAAAAATTAATTACACTGAAATGAATTATATTTTATATGGATTTTGTTTATAGAGTTGCCAAAGTTGTAAG
>NZ_ARZA01000152.1 GCF_000387765.1 Caldisalinibacter kiritimatiensis | reverse complement strand
AATATTAATAATATAAAATGAGAATAATAAAGTAACTATAATTATGAAAGATAGAATATTCTTCATAGAGAAGTACTCCCCTCTTAATATTGACAAACATAATAAATTGTAATATAATATTATTACCTGTTTATTCCAGTCTTATCATGTATTTCAAATCTCATAATGTATACATGCAATTCTAGAGCATTTCAAAAAGTCCTTTATCTAATAAATATTTAAAAATAGACCGGTTTATTCTATAAATATTTTTGGTAGGAGTTTATTTAGATTACTCTTTTTTCCTTATGTAAACTCTTGTGTGGAAAATTAAGGTGATACATAGCGTGTAAAGTTTTTATTAGTTTTATAATATTTTAAAATTTGAAGCAAAATATTTAAGAGGAGGTATGCTAATGGAAGAGCTTAAAATTTCTGAAAAAAGAAAGGTTTCGCTAGAAAGAGCAGAAGAGCTAAAATCAAGGATCGAAGATTATTTAGATGAGAGAGATAAGGTTGCGAAAGGATTAGAAATGACAGATGAATTTACAGCTGCTAAAGAAAGAATATTAAAAATATTAGGTGGAACAGAAGAGGATTGGAATGATTATAAATGGCAATTAAAAAATAGAATTTCAGATGTAAAAACTCTTGAAAAAATTATTAATCTTTCAGAAAGAGAACGTGGAGAAATAGAGAAAGTTGGTAAAAATTTCAGGTGGGCAATTTCGCCTTATTATGCTAGTCTTATGGACCCAGATGATAGATTTGACCCTATAAGACTTTTATCAGTACCTACAGTTTTAGAAGTTAGCGATATAGACGGAGATATGGACCCAATGGGTGAAGAATACACTAATCCAGCAGGTAGTATAACAAGGAGATATCCAGATAGGTTAATAATTAATGTAACTAATGAGTGTGCTATGTATTGTAGACATTGTCAGAGAAGAAGAAATATTGGTCAGAAAGATGAGCATAAATCAACAGATGTTATTAAGGAATCAATAGAGTATATAAGAAATAATGAAGAAATAAGAGATGTATTGATAACTGGTGGTGACCCGCTAACTATTCCAGACCATAGATTAGAGTGGATTTTAGAAGAGTTAAGACAAATACCTCATGTAGAGATTATAAGAATAGGTTCTAGAACCCCTGTTACTATGCCACAAAGAATTACAGATGAATTGGCAAATATGCTAAAAAAATATCATCCAATTTATATTAACACGCATTTTAATCATCCTAAAGAGATTACTGAAGAGGCTAAAAAGGCATGTGAAAAGCTAGCAAATGCAGGTATACCATTAGGAAATCAAGCAGTGTTATTAAATGGTATAAACAATGATAAATATGTTATGAAAGCACTTAATCATGAATTACTCAAGATAAGAGTTAGACCATATTATATATTCCATGCTAAACATGTAAGAGGAACAACTCATTTTAATACGTCAGTTGATGATGGTATAGAAATAATGGAATATTTAAGAGGTTATACATCAGGATTAGCCATACCAACATATATTATTAATGCTCCAAAGGGGCAAGGAAAAACTCCTATATTACCTCAGTATTTAATATCAAGAGGAAGAGACCATATTCTTATTAGAACATGGGAAGGAAAAGTAATTAAATACGAAAACCATCCTACTAAAGATTTAAAAGAAATATTATAATGTTCAAAGTAAAGGTTGGAGTGAAGTCCGTCATTCCAACCTTTTTTCGTTTAGAACTATTTTTTAGTGCATTGTTTTGTAGCTCTATTTGTACGTCACTTTGCTTAAATACGTATAATAGTAGTAGGATGAGGCAAAAAATGTTAAAAGTGTTATAAAAAACATACAGGAGGGAATAATAGAAATAGGGTTAGGAGGTGTTAGAATGAAAATAATAAACAAGATAGTATCAGATTTGAAAGAGTTTGTAGATTTTTTTAAAATTAAGTACAAATATGACCAAAGAGGTGTTTTAAAAAGGTATAGATTGAAAAGTGGTTTAAATAAGAAACTCAAAGATGATATTTGGTATGACTTATTTTTAGAGAAAGCTGCATATAATTATTGTGCTAAGTTTTTGTTAATAAAATTCTTTGAGGATACAGGTAGGATAGGTAGTAAAATAAATAAAAGTGGGTTGGAAAAATGGCACGACTTAGTAACTAATATAGGGGCTCAGTATGGTAATTTATATAAACTAGCAGAATCAGATATGGTTGAATTAGAAGAAATGAGAATACCATTTAAAAAAGTAGATTATGATATATATGAAATAGATGACGAATTAGCAGAATTCATGATTGAAAAATTAAAAGAATACGATTTTAAAACATTCAGTTATCAAACTTTATATAAAATTTTTACTAGTATGTATTTGAATGATAAACGCCAAGGCCCTAGTTTACAATATTTTTATAAGCCAGCAAACGCTATAGAATATATATTAGATATAAAAAATCATGAAGAGAATCTAGTACAATAAAACTATACAAAATGTATAGAGAATTCTTGACATATATAGCGACAAATAATATACTATAACTAAGTAATAAGTAAATAATAGTAAAAAGGAGATATGTTTTGTGAGTGTGGTTGTTCTTTAATAAATAGGAAGTAAATAATTCAAAAGGGTTTGATTTTGAAGAGGAGTCGATTCCTTCGATTTTGTATGCCATTTTTGAAGTCACCTATATTAAAAAACAACGGTCCACATTATTGTGAGAAGTTTTTGATAAAGTTACCGTGGATTTTGTTCCACGGTTTTACTATGTCAAAATTGGTTTTATATCGATAATGATAGTTTTATGTTTTTTGAGACTGTGGAGTAGTTTGTTCTTCCACAGTTTTTTATTTTTTTGAATAATAAGAGTACAAAACTTTAGGAGGTAATAAATATGAATAGTAATACGTTAAAAACGTTAGAGTATAACAAAATCAAAGAAAAGATAAAGGAATTCACAGTAAGTGATTTAGGAAAAAAGTTAGTTGATAAAATGGAGCCTAAAACCGATATAAGGGTAGTAGAAAGAATGTTAAGAGAAACCAGTGAAGCAAAAGCTATATTAAATACATCATCTAATTTACCTTTTTACGGAATACAGGATATTGAAGAATACGTAAACCGTGTAGATAAAGGTATAGTACTGCAACCAAATGAATTGATGAAAATTTCAGACTTTCTTAGAGGTTGTAGAAAAATTAAAAGATTTATGCAAAAATAGCTAGATATAGCTCCTCAGCTTAGTAACTACAGTTTATCTATTACGGAAATGAAGGATTTAGAGGATGAAATAAATTTAGCGATAGAAGGAAATATTGTAAGTAGTAAAGCGAGTGCAAAATTACAAAAGGTTAGAAAGAAGATTGAAATAGTAGAAAAAAGGATAGAGCAAAAATTACAAAATTTTGTTGATTCGGTAAAGTATAAAAATTATATTCAAGATTTTTTTATTAGTAAACGAAATGATAAATATGTAATTCCAGTAAAATCAGTTTATAAAAACATGATTACAGGTAATATTGTTGATACTTCGTCAACAGGTTTTACTGTTTTTATTGAGCCTAAGACAGTTGCTCTTAAAACAGTAGGACTATTAACTTTAATGACTCAATCAGGTCTACATGTACCTGCTAAAAAAGGGACTGATATGGTATTATTTGAAAGAATTTTTACAGATGTAGGAGACCAACAAAGTATCGAACAATCATTGAGTACATTTTCTGCCCACATAAAAAATATAATTAATATTATGAATAAAGCAAAGTATTCTACACTCGTTTTAATAGATGAGATAGGAACAGGTACTAACCCTAGTGAAGGGTCAGCATTGGCAGCAGCAATTTTAGATGACTTATATAGAAGTGGTGCTATTACAGTAGTAACAACACATTATAGTGAGATTAAGGAGTATTCTAATCAACATGTAGGATTTGAAAATGGTTGTATGGAGTTTGAAGCAGAGACATTGAAACCCCTATATGTACTGTCAATAGGTAAATCAGGAAAAAGTAATGCACTTTGGATTGCAAAAAGATTAGGTATGAAGAAAAAAGTTCTTGAAACGGCTGATAAATATAAACGAAACAAAACATGTAATAACAAAATAATAAAGTATGAAATAGATAATTGTGATTTGGAGTTACCTAAGAAGAAAAGAAAAGATAATA
>NZ_ARZA01000151.1 GCF_000387765.1 Caldisalinibacter kiritimatiensis | reverse complement strand
GCATTACAAATTAAGGGAAAGTAAAGTTTTTACTGGAAATTAGATGCGAAATCTCTGTAAAATTAATAATTTCCTTGACAAACTATTGGTCTTTATGTATAGTTTTTAGTAAATAAAGTATAATATATAATACATAACAATAAAAGTAATGATGGGAAGAGTAAGTTTGGTATTCTAACTATAGAGAGCCAGGTTAGGTGGAAGCTGGTGTTAGAATCTAGGCTGAAGATGGCCCCTGAACTGTGTAGCTGAACCTATAGTAGGCTATGCCGGATTTGTATCCGTTATGAGTACAAGGTTATGATAGTAACCTATTGAGGTCTAAACTGTGAAGTTTAGATGAAGTAGAGTGGTAACGCGGAGAGTACACCTTCGTCTCTATATTTAGGGGCGAAGGTTTTTTGTTTACAATTGACAGGTGACAGATAACTAACAACTAAAATAAAAGGAGGCATATATAATGAACAAGACTTTTTATTTAACGACTCCTCTGTATTATCCAAGTGACAACTTGCATATAGGACATACTTATACAACTGTGGCAGCAGACACATTAGCCAGATTCAAAAGATTATCAGGATATGATGTTAAATTCCTTACAGGTACAGATGAGCACGGACAAAAGATTGAAGAAAAGGCAAAGGAAAAAGGAGTAAAGCCTAAGGCTTATGTAGATGATATTGTAAAAAATATCAAAGAATTATGGAAGACATTAGACATATCATATGATATCTTTATTAGGACTACCGATAAACAACATGAAGAAATAGTACAAAAAATATTCCAAAAGCTATATGAACAAGGAGATATATATAAAAGTAATTATGAAGGACTTTATTGTACTCCATGTGAATCCTTCTGGACAGAAAGCCAAGTGGAAGATGGTAAGTGTCCAGACTGTGGTAGACCTGTGAAAAAGGCTAAAGAAGAAGCATACTTTTTTAAATTATCTAAATACCAAGATAGATTACTTAAGTTCTTTGAGGAAAACCCTGAGTTTATTCAACCTGCATCTAGAAGAAATGAGATGATAAATAACTTCTTAAAGCCAGGATTAGAGGATTTGTGTGTATCTAGAACAACAGTAGACTGGGGGATTAAGGTCCCATTTGATGAGAAACATTCTATATATGTATGGTTTGATGCTGTATGTAACTATATAACAGCATTAGGATATTTAACAGATAATGATGAAGACTATAATAAATATTGGCCCGCTAATATCCACTTTGTAGGAAAAGAGATAGTAAGATTCCACACTATTATTTGGCCAGCTATTTTAATGGCTTTAGGCATAGAGTTACCTAAGAAGGTATTTGGACATGGATGGATATTATTTGAAGATGATAAGATGTCAAAATCAAAGGGAAATGTTATATATCCAGAGCCATTAATAGAACTATATGGAGTAGATGCACTTAAATATTTCTTGTTAAGAGAATTTACTTTCGGTCAAGATGGTTCTTTCTCAAGAGAGAAATTCTTAAAGAGAATAAATTCAGACTTAGCTAATGACCTAGGAAATCTAGTAAGTAGAACAATAGCTATGATAGATAAATACAACGGAGGAATCATGCCAGAACCTACTGAAGAAGGAGAATATGATAGTGACTTAAAAGAAGTGGCAACATCTACTGGATATGAAGTTGAAAAATTTATGGATAAATTAGATTTCAGTAATGCCCTTGAAGAAATATGGAAGCTTGTTAGAAGAACAAATAAATATATAGATGAAACTATGCCTTGGATATTAGCAAAAGAAGAGGATAAGAAGGAAAGACTTAATACTGTATTATACAATCTTTCAGAATCACTAAGAATTATCTCAGTATTAATAAGACCATTTATGGAAAAAACATCTGATAGTATATGGAGACAGTTAGGAATAGACCATGGTCAAGGAACTTCTTGGGAGGATATATCAAAGTGGGGTATATTACCAACTGGTGTTAAAGTGAGAAGAGAAGGACCAATGTTCCCAAGATTAGATATAAACAAGGAATTAAAGAAGCTAAATGAAGTTAATAAAAAATTCTTAGAAGAAAGAATGGGTAAAGCAACTATGGAAGAAAAGAAAGAAGAAAACTATATAACTATTGACGACTTTGATAAAATAGAATTAAGGGTTGCAAAAGTTGTAGAAGCAGAAAAACATCCAAATGCTGACAAACTATTAGTATTACAACTTGAGGTTGGAGATGAAAGAAGACAGGTAGTATCAGGAATAGCAAAATACTATAAACCAGAAGAGCTTATAGGAAAGGATGTAATATTAGTAGCTAATCTAAAACCAGTAAAGTTAAGGGGAGTAGAATCTCAAGGAATGATATTAGCTGCAAGTAAGGGTAAAAAGCTTACTTTAGCAACTGTTATGGATGAAATCAAAAGCGGAACAAGAATATCATAAAATTCTAATTGGGGCAGAGTATATTTCTGTCCCAATTAATGTATTTTAAGGGGGATAAATATGTACTTGCTTTATCTAATATTAACAATACTAATATCAATAATTACTATATTTAGTGTTATTAATAAGATTAAGAACAAAAAAGAAGCAGGAAAAGTACTACTTGAAATAGGTAGTTTAAAAACAAAAAGAGTAATTCAAGTTCTTACTGGGTTATATATTTGTGGTGTTGTTTTATTATTTTTTGTGGCAGTAAAAGAATTTAACTTAGAAAGGTTATTTCAATTTATATATTGGACTCTATTTTTAATATATTTTGTTATAGTAAGAGATATGAATGACAAAATCACAGAAAATGGAATACTAACTTTTAATAAGATTATAAGATGGGAAGATATTTGGGCATATAAAATTAAAAGAATTTACCAAAATAAGCAAAAGTATGTTATTATATTAAGTGTAAAAATGAAGAGAAAATTGTATAAAAATGAAGTATCACAGGAAATACAATTAACCCATAAAGTATCAGAAATTCAAAAACAAGAGATAGAAAACTTGTTTAACAAATATATTATAAAAGATAGTCTTTAAGGAGGAATTTTAATGCTTATAGATACCCATGCACATTTAGATGATAAGAGGTTCGATAAGGACAGAGATAAATTAATTAAAAGCTTAAAGGAAAATGATGTGGATATAGTTATAAATCCAGGAGCAGATGTAGCTTCATCAGTTAAAGCAGTATCTTTAGCAAGTCAATATGACAACATATATGCGGCAGTTGGAGTTCATCCCCATGATGCTAAGGATATAAATGAAGAAACTATTGAGCTTTTACGCTCTTTATCTAAAAAGGATAAAGTAGTAGCAATAGGAGAGATTGGACTTGACTATCACTATAATAACTCGCCTAGAGATATACAAAAGAAGTGGTTTAGAGAGCAGATAAAACTTGCAAAGGAAGTTAATCTCCCAATCATAGTACATGATAGAGATGCACATGGCGATACATTTGATATAATTAGTGACGAGTTAGATGGTAATTTAACTGGGGTATTGCATTGCTATTCTGGGAGTTTAGAGCTTGCTAAAAGATACATAGATATGGGCTTTTACATTTCCTTTGCAGGTCCTGTAACATTTAAAAATGCTAAAACTCCAAAAGAGGTTGCAAAAAAGATTCCTTTGGAGTATATTTTAATTGAAACCGATTCACCTTATCTTGCACCACATCCACATAGGGGTAAAAGAAATGAACCTTTATATGTAAGATATATGTCAGCAATGATTGCAGAACTAAAAGGGATATCTTTTGAAGAAGTAGCAAGAAGAACAAGTGAAAATGCCAAGAAATTGTTTGGGATTTCATAAATAACAATATTAATCTTATAACAGAGAGAAAATTCAGTATTTTTTGTTGTCTAAGAAAGCATATTTACTGTATAGCTTGTAATTAAGTTAAATACAAGTTTGAAAGGTAGAAAAAATGTT
>NZ_ARZA01000150.1 GCF_000387765.1 Caldisalinibacter kiritimatiensis | reverse complement strand
AAAGATAAAAGACAAAAGAGTACTGAAACTAATAAGAAAATATCTAAATTCAGGTGTAATATTAAAAGATATGCTAGTTAAAACAGAAGAAGGTGCTCCACAAGGAGGTCCACTAAGTCCACTACTTAGCAATATACTATTGGATGAACTAGACAAAGAATTAGAAAGAAGAGGACATAAATTTTGTAGATATGCCGATGATTGCAATATTTATGTTAAGAGCATTAGAGCAGGAAAAAGGGTCTTAGAAAGCATAACTAAATTCCTTAAATACAAACTAAAACTCAAAGTCAATAAAGAAAAGAGTGCAGTATCGTCTCCTACT
>NZ_ARZA01000149.1 GCF_000387765.1 Caldisalinibacter kiritimatiensis | reverse complement strand
AAGTTTCCCTTATCTATATTTTCATAATTAGATAATCCTAATTCACTAGCTATTTCAGCCTTCATTTGATTTAAAGCTTGTCGTGCTTCAGGAACAACAAGTCTATTATTATTGTTATAAGCCAAAGATTTCACCTCCTTATTTATTGTATTATTAATTTATCCATCTTTAAAAACTTTTACACTGGTAATTAAATGTCATAAAACTAAGTAAATACTTTTTTTCTTTAATTTATAAGGAAGTGAAAATGTAGTTAGCTTTATTAATTGAAACTTATATCTTCAATTTTACTATCAAACATGTTTGTTATTTTATTTCTTAATTTTTTATATTTATTATCTTGTAAATGAGGGTCTCTTTCTAATATCTTATTAGCTACTTTCTGAGCCATTTTTAAAATACGCATATCAGCAAAAATATTTGCTATTTTCAAATCAGGTAATCCGTGTTGTCTAGTTCCAAAAAATTCTCCAGGACCTCTTAACTCTAAATCTTTTTCAGAAATAATAAATCCATTATTAGTTCTCTCCATTATTCTCATTCTTTCTCTAGCCACTTTATTTTTACTTTCATTAATTAAGATACAATATGATTGATAATTTCCTCTTCCTACTCGTCCTCTTAACTGATGTAATTGAGCTAAACCGAACCTTTCTGCATTTTCAATAACCATTATATTAGCATTTGGAACATTTACTCCCACTTCAATTACAGTAGTTGAAACAAGTATATCTATATCTCCATTTTTAAACTTATTCATTACTTCATCTTTTTCTTTTGCTTTCATTTTCCCATGTAATAATCCCAACTTTAAATCTGCAAAATATTCCTTACTTAACTTTTCATATAGCTCTGTAGCTGATTGAATATTCATACTATCAGATTCTTCTACAAGAGGACAAACAATATAACCTTGTCTTCCTTCCTTCACTTGTTTTTTTACAAAATTATAGGCTCTTAATTTCATATTGTTATTAATAGCATAAGTTTCAACCTTTTTTCTACCCGGTGGTAATTCATCTATAATAGATATATCTAAATCACCATATAATATTAAAGCTAATGTTCTAGGAATTGGTGTTGCAGTCATTACTAACACATCTGGATTTTCACCTTTTAACGATAAAGCAGCTCTTTGTCTAACCCCAAATCTATGTTGTTCGTCAGTTATAGCTAATCCCAATCTATTAAATTCAACATTATTCTGTATTACTGCATGTGTACCTACTATTACATCGATTTCACCATTTCTTATTTTTCTTAAAATTTCTTTCTTTTTGCTATTCGTAATACTTCCCACTAACAATTCACATTTTATATCATATTCACTTAACATTTCATTTATACTTTCGTAGTGCTGTCTAGCTAATATTTCAGTTGGTGCCATCATTACTGCTTGATATCCAGATTTTACAGCTTTAAATATTGCAAGTATTGCGATAATAGTCTTACCTGAACCTACGTCTCCCTGAACTAATCTATTCATCGTTTTATCTGATTCCATATCTTTAGATATTTCTTTCAGAACTCTTTTCTGTGCATTAGTTAATTCGAAAGGTAATTTTGATAAGAATTCATTGATTTCTTGCACTTTTTTAAATTTAATTCCTGATTTCTCTATATTATACTTATTTTTTATCATTAAAAGCCCTAGTTGTAGAATTAAAAGCTCTTCAAATGCAAGTCTTTCTTTAGCCTTTGTATATGATTCCCTATCAGTTGGAAAGTGTATATTTAACAAAGCATCTTTTATAGACCAAAGATTAAAGTTTTTTATAATATCTTCTGGTAAAACATCCTCAACTAAATCTATGTATTCTTTTAATACATTACTAATAAGTTTTATCATTTCATTATTGGTTAATTTCTCAGTTAACGGATAAATAGGTAATACTCTATCAAATCTATTATCGAATTTATCAGCAGTTGTGATTTCAGGATTGTATATCTCTAGGCCTTTGAAATTTTTTTTAACTTTTCCATTTACTTTTATTGTCTGACCTTTTTTTAATCTTTTCGCAAAATATTCTTGATTGAACCATACCAAATAAGCAAATCCGGTATCATCTCTTACAGGTACTTTAGTTATAGTAAGACCTTTTCTCGGACGATTTACAGCTGAATCTCCACACACTAATACTTTTAAAGTAGCCTTTTCCCCTTCTTGGCAATCTATAATTTTTTTTATAGTTCTTCTATCTTCATAGGTTCTTGGAAAGTAATATATTAAATCATTAACAGTTTCTATATTTATCCTATTGAGTTTCTTAGCCCTCTTTGGTCCAACCCCTTTTACGTATTGGACAGACATATTTAGCTTACTCAAACTCCTCACCTCAAAACGTATGTTTGTTTATATTATAAAAAACTTTATTAATTAAAGCAAATAAAAAAGTAGCTAAGGTTTATCACCTCAACTACTTCTTTTTTAATATATATTTAATCTATTCAACAGAAATAATATAGTAATAAAGAGGTTGTCCTCCGTATACCACTTCCACGTCACAATCTTCAGCTTCATTTTCTATCTCTTCTGCCAATTCATTTGCTTCTCCCTCTGATATGTCTTCACCATAAATTATAGTTATTAAATAATTGTCCTCATCTACTAATTCTTTTACCAAATCTATTGCTACATCTTTAATATTGTTACCAACTGTCACTATGTCTCCATCATTTAATCCTATTATATCGTCCTTGTTAATCTCTACGTCATTAATAACTGTATCCCTAACAGCAAATGTTATTTGTCCTGTTTTAACTGAACTTATTGCTTTAGTCATATTATCCACGTTTTCGTTAATATCAAGTTCTTCATCAAAAGCAAGCATTGCCGAAATTCCCTGTGGAATTGTCTTTGCAGGAATAACTTCCACGTTTTTATCACTTAATTCCTTTGCTTGTGTTGCAGCTAATATTATATTACTATTATTTGGGAGTATTATTACATTCCTGCCTTTAACCTCATTTATTGCATTTAGTATGTCCTCTGTACTTGGATTCATAGTTTGCCCACCGGCAATCACATAATCAATATTTAAATCCTTAAACACATTTTTTATCCCATCTCCCATAGCTACTGCTATGAAACTGTATTCTTTTATATTTTCCTCTTCATTTTCAGTTACTGTCTCTTCTTCTAAAATTCTATTCTTATGTTGATATCTCATATTATCTATTTTTATATCAATAAGTTCACCTAAAGCCATAGCCTTGTTTATAACTTCACCTGGTTCATTAGTATGTATATGAACCTTTATTATATCATCTCCACCAACTACTAGAATAGAATCACCATATCCACTTATCTGATTTCTAAATTCATCTGCATTCCCGTTAGTAGTATTTATAATAAATTCTGTACAATATCCGAACTTAATATCCTCTTGTTCATGAGCATCACTTAAATTAGCTGGCTCTTCTGCATGGTCTAAATCTTCAATGACTGAATCATCTTCTGAAACCAATCCTAGATAAGCTCCCTTTAGAATGAAGATTAATCCTTTTCCACCCGCATCAACTACTCCTGCTTGTTTCAATACTTCTAACATGTCAGGAGTTTTATTTAATACTGTTTCTCCATAGTCAATTACGGTTTCTAAAAACACTTTTATATCCGTTTCATGCTCTGACAATTCTGAAGCTTTCTCTGCACACTCTCTTGCAACAGTCAATATTGTACCCTCAGTCGGTTTCATAACAGCTTTATATGCCGTATCTGATGCAGATTTAAAGGCTTTTGCTATAGCCTTAGTATCTATTTTTTTTACATCATTTAATCCCTTTGCAAAGCCTCTAAATAACTGTGACAAAATAACACCTGAATTACCTCTAGCACCCATCAATGAACCCTTTGATGCTGCTGAAGCAATTTGTGCAATATCATCACTATCAAGATTTTTTATTTGTTTTACGGCCGACTGCATAGTTAATGACATATTTGTACCTGTATCTCCATCTGGAACAGGAAATACATTTAAAGCATCTACCGTTTTTTTATTTTTTTCTAAAGATTTTGCTGCAAATATAAACATTTTTCTTAGCAACTTACTATCTATGTATTCAGTTTTCAATATTAGTACCTCCTTAATCTACTATCTTAACCTACTTCTGTACTCTTACACCTTCTACGTATATATTTACCTTTTCAACTTCCATACCCGTCAAGTTCTCTATATTATATTTTACTTTTTCAATAATGTTTTTTGCAACTACAGAAATTTTCGTACCAAATTGTACAACTATATGTAAATCAACAATTATACTATTGTCTTTTGTATAAACTTTAACACCTTTAGTTAAATTTTCTCTCTTAACTAACTCAAATAAACCTTCTGTAGCTCCTTTGCTCGCCATTCCAACTAGTCCATAGCATTCCATAGCAGATAATCCAGCTACAGTTGCAAGAACATGCTCATCAATAGTTATCGAACCATACTCGTTACTTAATTTTGCTGGCATAATATTATCCTCCTTTTTATTAATTGCCCCTATAACATATATATATTCTAACTTATTATTTACTTAACTTCAACTTTTCAATCAATATAATTTAATTATAGCATAATTATACAGAAGTTTCGCATCTAAAAGATTTTAATGGGCGCTAGCCCTCAAGAATAGATTGTTT
>NZ_ARZA01000148.1 GCF_000387765.1 Caldisalinibacter kiritimatiensis | reverse complement strand
TGTTTATGATAAATTAAAATTACCCTAGTATAATAATTGAAAAATCCCCTAGAGGAAATGTAAAATAACCCTATGATAATTCATAGGGGAGGATAAGGGGATGATTAGTTTAGTGCAAAAGCAAGAAATAATACTATCACATTTTAGAGAAGGTAAATCTCAGTGGCAAATACATAGAGAAACTGGGATAGCTAGAAAAACAATACGAAAATATATTAAAGAATATGAAAGAAAAAAAGAAGAGCTTAATAAAGAAGGTGTAAATAAAGAGGAAATTATAGAGGAGATAGTAAGTAAACCTAAATATGATAGTTCCAATAGAAAAAGAAGGGTGCTCACAAATGAAATAATGGAAAAGATAGACAAATATTTAAAAGAAAATGAACTCAAAAGATCTAGTGGAAGAAAAAAACAACAGATGAAGGCAATAGATATACATGAAGCTTTAGTTGATGAAGGTCATGAAATAAGTTATTCTACGGTATGTAATTATGTAAGAGAAAAGAAAAATAAAGCTAAAGAGGCATATATAAGACAAGAATATGATTTTGGTGAAGTAGTTGAATTTGATTGGGGGCATTTAAAGCTTAATATAAACGGTAAAGTGAAAAATTTACACATAGCAATATTTACAACTGCTAAAAGTTCCTATAGATACGCATACATTTATCCTAATCAAAAGATGGAAAACTTTTTAGATGCACATGTTAAATTCATAAATCATGTAGGTGGAGTATATAAAGTTTTTGTGTATGATAATATGAAACAAGCAGTTAAAAAGTTTGTAAATAAAGCAGAAAAGATTCCTACAGAAGAACTTTTAAAGCTATCACTTTATTATGGTTTTAATTTTAGATTTTGTAATATACGTAGTGGAAATGAAAAAGGTCATGTAGAAAGAAGTGTTGAATACATAAGGCGTAAAGCCTTTGCACTTAATGATAAATTTAACTCGGTTGAAGAGGCTAATGAACATTTAATAAAAAAACTTTTTAAACTAAACAGTAGAAAAAATAACTATTTTAACGGAAAAAGTCCGGAGGACATATTAAAAGAAGAAAAAGATTATTTGTTAACCATTAAACCAGATTATGATATTGCAAGAACAAAAGAACTTAGAGTAAATAAATATTCTGTTATTAATATAGATCAGAATAAATATTCAGTTCCAGAAGATTTAGTTGGCAAATTTACATTTGTAAAAATATATCCCGAAAAAATCAAAATATACTATGATAATAAACTAGTAGCCACTCATAAAAGAAGTTATGAAAATCATTCATGGTCAATAAAAGTAGAACATTATCTTAAAACATTAAAAAAGAAGCCTGGGGCCTTCCATTCATCTACAGCAAGATATCAAATGGCTCCAGAGCTTCAAAACATATACAATAATTATTATACCAATAATACCAAAGATTTCATAGACCTTATTCAAATTATTAATGAAAATAGTTTTAGTAAAGTTATAGAGGCTATTAAAAAATTAGAAAAGATCAATAAAAATACTGTTTCTACTGATGCAATTAAAATGATCTTAAATAGGAAATCAGTGATAAACCAACAAAGTTTTACAGATACAGAATATACAGAAATTGAACAAAAATCTAAAGAACTTATTGAAAATTATGCTGACTTCCTTAATAAAGAAGGGCTAAAATCCTTTGAGGAAGGAGGTGTAGTTTAATGGATAAAAATATTATAAATGAAATAAAAGGATATATCAAAGAATTAAAAATTCCAGGTATCAGAAGTATTTTAGAAGAGAAAATAAATGAAGCTAACAGAGAAAATAAAGCTTATGAAGATTTTCTATGTGATATCTTTAAAGAAGCTTATGATGTTAGAAAAGAAAATGGTAGGAAAAATAGAATACGAAAAGCTAAATTTCCTTATAAAAAATATATTGAAGATCTAGTAATAGAAGATTTACCAATTGATGCAAGAGATAAATTAAAAACACTTTGCAGTCTAGATTTTATAAAGAATGGACAAAATGTAATCCTTGCAGGGAATCCTGGTAAATGGAAAACTCACATAGCTATAGGTTTAGGCATAAAAGCTTGTAATGCCGGATACAAAGTTTTATTTACTACAGTACCATCTCTAATTAATCAGCTTAAAGAATCACGAAGCGAAAAGACCTTACGGTCTATGGAAAGGAAATTTGAAAAATATGATTTAATAATTGCTGATGAGCTTGGTTATATTTCATTTGATAAGGAAGGTAGTGAACTTTTATTTACTCATATCTCTCTTAGGGCAGAAAGAAAATCTACTCTAATTACAACTAACCTTTCTTTTGATAGATGGAATGAAATTTTTAAAGACCCAGTCATGACAGCTGCAATGATAGACAGACTTACTCATAAATCTTATATGGTAAATATGAATGGTAACTCTTATCGAATGAAAGAAACAAAAAAATGGCTTAAAAATCAGCAATAATATTTTTCCTCCACTAGGGGAAGTTTCAATTAAATTCTGGGGGATTTTTCACTTGACAAATACA
>NZ_ARZA01000147.1 GCF_000387765.1 Caldisalinibacter kiritimatiensis | reverse complement strand
AGGTAGTGTAAAAAGAATTATGAAAAGTTAGAGCAAAGATTGGATATACTCTAAAATGACATTTTTAAAAAGTTTACCCTAAAAAGGACATAGATATCCCGTAGGGTGTAAATTAAGATTAGATTTATATTATTAAATTGTCAAGGTTCATATTTTATCAAGCTACTTTTTTAAAAGTATTACTTTTATGTTTTTGATTTTCTATAGCATGTAATTGTGCTAATTCTATCAGTTTTGCCCATTTGGCTGGCATATTTGAATATTTATTTAGTTGTTTTAACTGTATTGGTACATCACCATTAATGGCCGAATGAGGCCTTAGGAAGTTAAACCAAGCTGTAAACAACGTAACATATGATATTGCGCCATTATAAGAACCAAAACCATTAGTTTGACGATAATTATCTTTAAATGTTCTGTTAAGGCGTTCTATGAATTGTTTATAAGGTCTAAATTCGGCTGATATTTTATCATCATTAGTTAATCCAACAACTGTTTTAATATCAAAATTAATATTGTTTTCAAAGAAAAACAGTTTTGCAAGATTGTAGATTGGGTTGCCGTCAAATACAAAGGTTAAATCCTTTGGAATCTTCTTAAAACAGTCGATTACTTGTTTAATTGCCGAGCAGGCTGATAAAGTATCTCGTCTTTTAGATACTAGATTTGATACAATTATCTTTTTTACTGGATCAAGGATAAAAAAGATATAGTTCCATTTACCTTTAACTCTTATGTAGGTTTCATCACCACATAGAATTGATGATAAATCATCAATATGACTTTTAGTAAAGTCAGACATATAATAGGCGGTAGCCTGAGCATAATTAATGACTGTTTGATGAGATACTTTTATATTAAAGATATC
>NZ_ARZA01000146.1 GCF_000387765.1 Caldisalinibacter kiritimatiensis | reverse complement strand
CCACTAGGGGAAGTTTCAATTAAATTCTGGGGGATTTTTCACTTGACAAATACATTTATCTTTTTTAAATAATACATCTTCAGGTATAAACAATTTACCTATATCATGTAATAATGCACCCACTGCTAGATTCATTAATTCTCTATTATCTAATCCTAATGAAACCCCTAGCATAATACATAGTATACAAACATTCCAACTATGTATATATGTTGATAAATCAAATAATTTTATCTCCATTAGATTGCTCAATATTTGTTTGTTTTTCAATATAACTTCACTTAGGTTTTCAAAGACATTTAGATATTTCTTTATTTGTTTTCCGTTATTCTCTTTATATGGGTTTAATATAAGATTTCTTTTTATATTATAATTAAATGAATCATAAATTGTTTTTATTATTTCTATTTTTATGTTTTCACTAATTGAATCCTTATAATCTTCATTATTTATTTCAATGTATTCAATACCGTGTTTTTTTAATCCTTCTATTAGTCCTTTATTCAATGTAATACCTCTGTGTAACCAAATTCCCTTTTGACTAATATAAACAGTCCTTCCTAAAACACTCCCTGACTGTACATGGTCTATATACATTTAATATCAACTACCTTTCTAGTGTAATAAGAAACATCAAAGTGCAGGGATAATTTTATCATTAATTTAAAGTATTCACATAAAAAACTAGTTAAGTAAATGTTAATTTTCACATTAATTTCAGGGACTTAAAGCTATTATTAGGAATATATTTCATGTAGTTTATGTTTATGTAAAAATATAAACTTAATGTTTTTATATTATATTTATCTATTTTAGTTTATTTACTTTGATATACTATAATAAAACCAATTTCTTCGGTTTGCTGGTTAATAGCCAGTAGCTAATCTAATTTTACATTTCTAATTCTGTTTATAAAGGATGGTTTATATGGATAATATAGAAAAAATTCTTACAAAATGTTTTTTATTTAAAGGGTTAAGTGAAAAACATATAGTTAAACTATTACAAAATATAAATTATCAGATTAAAACCTTCTCCAAAAACGAAACCATTGCTATAGAGGGGGAGAACTGTAATAGTATAGGGATAGTCATAAAGGGTAGTATTGAGGTTCAAAAAATATATCCTTCTGGTAAAACTATTACTGTCAGTAGGATAAAAGAAGGTGACTCTTTCGCAGAGGTAATAATTTTTTCTGATGTACATAAGTATCCTTCAACAATAATAGCATCAAATAATTCAAAGGTAATGTTTATATCAAAAACTTATATAATCGAGCTTTGTAAAACAAATACATATATTTTAAATAATTTTATGGAATTACTTTCAAACAAAATATTCATGTTAAGTACGAAGTTAAAAAATTTATCCTATGAAACTATAAGGGATAAAATATGCAATTATCTTTTAGAAGAATATAATAGACAGAATAGCTTAACAATCAAACTTAATTACACAAAGAAAGAACTTTCAGACCAATTTGGTATACCTAGACCTTCACTATCTAGAGAACTTATTAAAATGAAAAAAGATGGATTAATAGATTTTGATAGAAAATCTATTAAGATATTAAATGTAGATAAAATTGAAAATCAGTTGTTTTAGGTCTATAATTTAGACACCATAAAAAAATTTTATCATTTAATTTTCATTACTATCATATTATTAATATTAAATACCTTACTTTAACTACAGTAAGTTTTACCAAATATAATTTTAACAAAAACAATAGACAACTCATTTAGAGTTTGTTATAATTATAACAAAGATATCTGCTGTACTGGTATGTTACTGGTATAGTGGATAACCAAAACTCCAACCTGATTACGAGGTATATCCAAGTAAAAGGGGAAGGAAGAAATGGCTAAACTTGTGCCTTTTTATGTCCTAATGTCCTAGGGATAAGTATATCTATTTTTACATAGGATATAAACAGGTACTTTAAGTTATAGACTTCAAACCTTCCACTTTTACGGAAGGTTTTTTTATTGTATTTCCAATGCCAAAGGAGGATTATTGATGAAAAAGAGAATTGGAGTTGTAGGTATAGTTGTAGAAGATATCACTAATGCAGAAAAGGTAAACTTAATACTTCATGAATATGCTGAGATAATTGTTGGTAGAATGGGGATTCCATACAGAGAAAAAAATCTCTCTGTAATATCACTAATTGTTGATGGAACATCGGATGACATAAGTGCAATGACAGGAAAACTAGGAAGAATCCAAGGGGTAAATGTAAAATCTGCATTAACTAAGGCATAGGTGATTTTATGAGCATTAAAGCAACTATAGATAAAATAGTTGAAACATCAAAAGCTGATATTAATGAAATAGTAGAAATATTGAGTTGTGACAATACCGACTATTTATTTAAAAAAGCTAACGAAATAAGAAAAAAATACTGTGGTGACGAAATACATCTAAGGGCAATAATAGAGTTTTCAAACTATTGTAGATGTGATTGTCTATACTGTGGTTTAAATAGAAAAAACTCCTTCTTGTCAAAATATAGAATGGAGCTTGACGAAATAGTAGAATACGCAGAAAAAGCATATAAAAATGGATATAAAACTGTAGTCCTTCAATCCGGGGAGGATTTATGGTACACACGAGATAAAATTTCATATATAATACGCAAAATTAAAGAAATTGGAGATATTGCTATCACTTTAAGTGTAGGAGAAAGGGATTATGAAGATTATAAACAATGGCGATTAGATGGAGCAGATAGATTTTTACTTAAACATGAAACAGCTGACGAAAAGCTATATAATTATCTCCATCCCCACTCGTCCTTTAAAAATAGACTTAAATACTTAAAGTGGTTAAAAGAACTAGAATATCAAGTAGGAAGTGGCTTTATGATAGACCTTCCAGGACAGAAACTGGAAACCCTAGCAAAGGATATATTGCTTTTAAAAGAACTTGATGTAGACATGGCAGGAATAGGTCCCTTTGTACCCCATCCTAAAACAGAATTAAGAAACAGCTTACCTGGAGATACAAATTTGACCCTAAAGGTACTAGCAATCACAAGGATTTTATTAAAAAGAGTTCATTTACCGACAACTACATCATTAGAGGTTACAAATATAAAGGATAGAAAAAATGCATTTTATACTGGAGCAAACGTAATTATGCGTAAAGTACAACCCTATAAATATAGAAAACTATATGAAATATATCCTAATCCAAATCTTAAGGATATAGGCATAAAAGAAGAAAGAATAGAAATAGAAAACTATATTAAAATGCTAGGAAGAAAAATATCTGATACTAGAGGTGATGCAATAACAAAATCGACTTCGTCGATTTGTTAATTAGTAGCTCGTTGTTAGTAGTTAGTAGCTTTAGGTCTAGCTTTTATTATGGTTATTCGTCATTGGCTATTCGCCTCTTGGCGATTGGCCAAATCAATTTTAAATTCAATTAAGGGGGTTTTAATAATGAAGGAATTTAGAGCTGAAGACATTATTATACATTCAGAAATTATAGATGCTATGAAGTTTGGTGAAGAAAAGGCAAAGGATAAATCATATGTAAGAGGTATATTAGAAAAAGCAAAGGAAGCTAAAGGATTAACTTACAAAGAAGCAGCAGTACTTTTAAATATAGATGATAATGATATACTTGAAGAAATGTTCCAAACTGCAAGACATATAAAGGAAAGCATATATGGAAAGAGAATTGTACTTTTCGCTCCTTTATATGTAAGCAACTACTGTGTTAATAACTGCGAATACTGTGGATATAAATACTCTAACAAAGATTTCAAAAGAAAGAAGCTTACAATGAAAGAGCTTGAAGAAGAAGTTAAAATTCTAGAATCACTAGGACATAAAAGATTAGCTTTAGAAGCAGGAGAGGACCCTGTAAATTGTCCTATAGATTATATATTAGAATGTATAGATACTATATACTCTATAAAATTTGATAATGGTAGCATTAGAAGAATAAATGTAAACATAGCTGCTACAACAGTTGAAAATTATAAGAAATTAAAGAATGCAGAAATAGGAACTTATATATTATTTCAAGAATCTTATCATAGACCAACATACGAAAAAATGCATCCAACTGGACCTAAACACGACTACAATTGGCATACAACAGCTATGGACAGAGCATTCCAAGGTGGAATTGATGATGTAGGTTTAGGTGTATTATATGGTCTTTATGACTATAAATACGAAACTATCGGTTTATTAATGCACTCAGAACATCTTGATAGAGTTTACGGAGTAGGCCCTCACACAATCTCTGTACCAAGATTAAGGGCTGCAGCAGGAGTAGATATGAACAAATTCCCTTATCTAGTTTCAGATGACGACTTTAAAAAGATTGTAGCAGTGATAAGATTAGCAGTACCTTATACAGGAATGATACTTTCAACAAGGGAAGCACCAAAATATAGAGATGAAGTTATTTCTCTTGGTATATCACAAATTAGTGCCGGTTCATGTACTGGAGTTGGGGGTTATTACGAAGAATATGGTAAGAAACATCATGATGATAAACCTCAATTTGAAGTAGAAGACCATCGTTCCCCTATAGAAATATTAAAAAGTCTATGTAAATCCGATTATATACCAAGCTATTGTACAGCTTGTTATAGAGCAGGTAGAACTGGTGAAAGATTTATGCCCCTTGCTAAAAATGGTCAAATCCACAATGTATGTTTACCAAACGCTATATTAACATTTAAAGAGTTCTTACTAGACTATGCTGATGATGAGCTTAAAGAAATAGGAAGAGAAACTATCGAAAAAGCTTTAAGTGAAATACCAAAAGAATCTTCAAAAAACGCTACACTTAAATACCTTGAAAGATTAGAAAAAGGTGAAAGAGACTTAAGATTCTAGAGGAAAGGAGATTTTTATGATAAACACACCAAGAGCCAATAGAATGCACATAGCTATTTTCGGTAAAAGAAACTCAGGAAAATCAAGTTTAATAAATGCTTTGACAGGGCAGGATATTGCTTTAGTATCAGATGTAGCAGGTACAACTACAGACCCTGTTTATAAAGCAATGGAGCTTCTTCCTATAGGACCAGTAGTTATCATAGATACAGCTGGACTAGATGATGAGGGGTCAATAGGACAATTGAGAATCCAAAAAACAAAGGAAGTAATGGATAAAACAGATTTAGCCCTTCTAGTTTTTAGTTCAGAAAATGAAGATATTTCACTAGAAAAGGAATGGTATCAAGAGTTAAAGGAAAGAAAAATACCTATAATAGGGATTATAAATAAAATTGATATAACTGAACCTAATACTATAAAAATAAAAGAAGAGTTTGATATACCTTTAATAATGTTAAGTGCAAAGAATAAAACAAACATAGGGAAACTTAAAGAGGCTATACAAATCTATGCTCCTAAAGATTTCGAAAGAAAAATATTAGTAGGAGATATAGTAAAACCTAAAGATACAGTTATATTAGTTGCACCTCAAGATATTCAAGCACCAAAGGGTAGACTTATATTACCTCAAGTACAAACTATAAGGGACGTATTGGACCATGATGCAATGGCATTAACAGTTAAAGATAGTGAGCTAGAAGATATATTGAAGGTACTGAACAAAAAACCTGACCTTGTAATAACAGATTCACAGGTATTTGCTAAGGTAAACAGTATTATACCTGAAGACGTACCTTTAACTTCATTTTCAATCCTTATGGCCAGATATAAGGGTGATTTAGAAACTTTAATCAAAGGTGCAAAGGCTATAGATGAGTTAAAGTCAGGAGATAAAGTATTAATAGGTGAAGCATGTACTCATCACCCCCTTGAAGGAGATATTGGACGTGAAAAACTTCCTAATTGGCTTAGAGAAAGAACTAAAGCAAACCTTGATATCACAGTAAATGCAGGAGCAGACTTTCCTGAGGATTTAAGTAAATATAATCTTATTATTCACTGTGGTGCTTGTATGTTCAATAGAAAGCAAATGATGACAAGAATAATACGTGCTCAATCATATAATGTACCTATAACAAATTACGGTGTAGCTATAGCTTATATGAATGGTATATTAGATAGAGTTACAAATATGTTCTTTAAGTAAATACTTTAAGGAATCCTAAATACTAGGATTCCTTTTTTATAACATAAACTTGCTTAGCATCATATCCCATACCCTTGAATTTAGAATTTAAAAATTCTATTTTGTTTGGAATAACTTTTATCATATTCATTAGCACTGGAAGATTAGCTATAACGCTAGGATTTAATCCCTTTAACCTTAATATTTCATTATATTCATCACTATTTCTTTTAACTATATTAGCATTGCCTGAAATCTGCATACCCGCTAATGAGTTCATATCCTTATAAGGTTCATAAATTGATATAGAAACATCTGTATTGAACAATATATTTGAAAATTTTTCTCCACCTTCTGTAAGAAAATACAAAGCTTTATTATTATAAACATATTCAATAGGAGTAGAGCGTATCCTGCTTTTATAATAAGTAGCTAAAGTACAAGTATTATGATTTGATAGAAATTCTTCAATATAGCTTATCAACTGTCTTTTAGGCATTTTACTAAAAAGTCTGTCTTTAATTCTTTTTAAATGTAATGCATATTTTATAACTTCTTCTTTATTAGATAAATCCATACTCCTAAAAGGCATATTAATACTTTTATAAAACGACTTCAAGTTGTTGTAATCATATTTATCTAAAGACTTTAAGTTAACTTTTCCTCCTAATGTCTTTACATGAACAACGCTTTTTCCTAAAAATCTTTTAAGATTATTTAGATATATATCACCATTCTTAGCCATACAAGTACAGAATAAAGCTATAGTTTTGTTCTGTAACCATGCTTTATTATTTAATGTAAATTCATATATTCTATCATCTATACGTTCATAATATACTGGAGAGCCTATAACAAAGAAATCAAATTTTTTATATTCCTCCTTAAAGTTTTCAGTAGTACAATACTTACAAGGTCCTAATACGTATGCCATGTTTTTTACTATTTCCTCAGTTGCTCCATACTTACTTTCATATAAAATAAGAGTCCGCTTCATAATATCAATCTCCTTTTTAATCTTACTATTTATAATATTAAATAAGTTGATAATTGATTTTTTTATTTTGTATTGACTGACGGTCAGTCAGTATAGTATATTATTATTAGATAAAAATTATGTTAGAAAGGAATAAATTTTATGGTTAGAATTAGTAAAAAGCCTGAAGAGAGAAAAAAAGAATTATTAAACATAGCAGAAAAGCTATTTTTAAAACAAGGTTTTGATGATACTTCAATTAACCAAATAGTTAAAGAAGCTAAAGTAGCCAAGGGAACTTTTTACTATTATTTCAAATCAAAAGATGAAATACTAAGTTCCATTTTGAAAAGATATATAGATAATATAGAAAAGGAAATAAAAAAGATTAGTAATGAAAAAAGTGATGCCCATTCTAAAATGGAAAATATATTTAAAAAACTTTTTTATACACAAATAGAAGACAATCGATTCACACAACAGTTCAAATCTGATACAGGGTATAAAATTAAAGCTAAATTAGATAAGGCTTTCTTTAATAAATTTCAACCTATAATATTAAATGTTATAAAACAAGGTATAGAGGAGAAAGTTTTTAACACTTCGTATCCACAGAGAATTTCAGAAATTCTACTGTTAGGAATACAAGGATATATGCATAATCACTACCTTTATACAGCCGACAAACAAACTTATAATAGTAATATTAAAGCTATGGAAGAACTACTAACAAGGACTTTACAAGCAAAATATAAATTTAATTTAACTGTGTAAATTTTACTACCAGGGGGGATACAATGGAATCAAAATCTATAGTTATATATTATTCTCTAGAAGGAAATACAAAGTTTATTAGTGAAATTCTAGCAAAAGAGTATAAAGCTGACCTACTAGAAATAAAACCTAAAAAAGAAATACCTACTAGCGGTGTTATGAAGTATATTATAGGAGGTTTTCGTGCTCTTTTTAAAACTAACCCTAAATTAAAACTTTATAATCTATCTTTGGATGAATATTCCACAATATTCATAGGAACTCCTGTATGGGAAAAGAGTATGAGCCCACCAATTAGGACTTTTTTAAAAAATAACAATATTAAAAACAAAAATATAGGACTATTTTGTACTTGTGCAGTAGGTAAAGGCAAAACATTTTATCATATGAAAAAATATTTAAATGATAATAATCTCATAGATGAAATAGAATTTGTTAAACCACTACAAAATAAATCCCACTGTGAAAAAATCATAAAAGAATGGATAGAAAAAATATAACATGGGAGAAAAATTAGGGTACGCTTAATATAAATGTTAGATAATATTGTTAAACACTAAAACTATAATAGTGGACAACATTCCAATCAATGTTCCTGATATTAACTCTTTAACAGTGTGTCTTTCTAATACTAATCTTGCCCAAAATACAATAGGCAATATTAAAAAAGTATATAATAATCTAAAACCTAAAAAATATATTAAAATTGTCAATGGTCCAGACACACCACATGCATGTCCACTTGCTTTAAATTTTATAACTCCATTAGTAAATGATAATACTATACCTGACATTAAATAAGCTAGAAATATTATTTTTACTCCTTTAGGTGCATCAAATACAAACGCCGTTATAGTACCGGTAATTTGACCTATTACCCCCATTACGAAAGCTAGCTTTCTTTCTCCTTTTCTCCCTTGATTTTTATAATTAGGAAGTATATTTTTTAATATATAAGCTGAAAATGGTATAACCGTTAAAAATATAACTGAAATTAAGTACCACAAATAGTTATTGGCAAATATACTCTTATAACTTACATATAATAAAGTTAAAATAAATAAAGCAATAAAAGGAACCACCGTAATTATACTAATTAATTTTGCAACCTTTACTTTCATACCAATCCCCTTTTTACTGTATATTTATGAATATATATCAGAAAATTCAACTTCTATCCTCTCTACATATTTTTCACTATTAACTCTTGATTGAATACATTTATTTTCTTCTCCCTTGACTGTTGTAGAAGGTAAGATTATAACAAATTCAGTTCCCTTTCCGTATTCACTATTTACAGAAATATTACCTTTATGCATATCTATAAACGACTTTACTAATGATAGTCCAATACCACTTCCGCCGTAGTTTCTAATTAAAGTTTTATCTATTTGTTTAAATCTATCAAAGATATAATCAAGCTTCTCCTTTGGTATGCCTGTTCCTGTGTCCTTTACTCTTATCTCAACGTTTTCACCTTTATCTGAAATACTTACATCTATACTGTCTCCAGGGTCAGTAAACTTTACAGAATTTGATAAAAGGTTTAACATAATTCTTTCTATTTTATCTGGGTCACAGGCTATAACTTTCTCCTCGATATCTGTATCAAACTGAAGACTTATGCCCTTTTCCTCTACATGCTCTGCTACTGATAACACAATATTCTCAACTACACTAACTATATTATAATTCTGTAATTTTATTTTGAAATATCCAGCATCAATCTTACTTAAATCAATTATGTTATTAACTAGTCTTAATAATCTATAGCTATTTTGCTTTAATATGGCTAGGTGTTTAACTGCATTGCTATTTTTTTTAACAGAATTTCTTAAATCTCTTTGAAGCATTTGTATTATTCCAAATATTAAAGTCAGAGGAGTTCTTAATTCATGGGAAATATTAGCGATAAACTCATTTCGCTGATTATCATATTCTAAACTTTTTCTTAACTTACCTTCACTTTCTTTTACTTTCTTTTGGAGATAATTTATCTTTCTTTGGTCTGAAATATCTTTTACAATATTTAATACTGCTACCTTACCATTTAAAAGTAACGGCTTAGTATGTATCTCTACTTCTACTTTTTCTCCTTCTAGCTTAAGTGATAATCTATCAATTTTAGGTTTAAATTCCTGTTCGTTTAATGCTCTATTTATACGTTCTTCACCTATTTTTTCATAATCTAACTCTATAAAATCTTCTATTGGTCTTCCGATAATCTGTTCTGCATTTTCTGCACCTATTAATTTAGCACCAAAATTGTTACCATAAATAAACTTAAGCTTTTTATGTACAAAGATACCATTAGGTATGGATTCTAATATTTTACTATATAATTCCCTTTTTTCTTCTATACGGTTAAACGTATTCCGTATCTTGTTTATTAATATAATTTTGATAATAGATATAATTACCAATACAGAAATAAATAAAGGTGCTATAAAATTATTTTTTTCTTTATCAGAAAAAGTATATAACATAAAAACTGACAAAACTAATGTTATAATAATAAAAGTTATTAAAATATTAAATAATGTTTTTGGATGTGATTTGATGTTAAACAAAATATCCCTCCTAGCCAAACACCCAATAATATTATATTAATATACATACTCATATAGTATTCGACGTATTCTAAAAATTTCCTGCTATAAAAATAAAAAGCAGCCAAGCTGCTATCCCGCTTTTTAAAAGTAAGCATATTATATTAATATAAGGTTAAAGTTTATAAAAAGCACGAGGACGTGAAATAATGAAAAAACTTCTTTTCTTCTTGATAACATTCTTAATGGAACATAGTTTATATGACAGATTCTAAACAAAGTCGATTTCGTCTTTTCCTCCATACTTCAACTAGACATGCTCTTATACAACAAAAAAGACGATTTTGCTTCAAAACCTTGAAGCAAAAATCGTCTTTTTATCGTCTTTTTTTCTCTCTAAGTTCTTTAAAAAAATTCTTCATTATAGATGAACATTCCTCTTCTAATACTCCCCATGTAACATCTACTTTATGATTAAATTTAGGATTTTGAATTATATCTATTACAGAGCCACAGGCTCCCATTTTAGGGTCTTTGGCTCCTATTACAAGTCTATCTATTCTAGAATTTATTATAGCTCCTGCACACATAGGACAAGGCTCTATTGTAACATACATAGTACATCCTATAAGTCGCCATCCACCTAAAACTTCACTTGCTTTACGTATAGCTATAATCTCTGCATGGGCTATGGGGTCCTTTGAGGACTCCCTTAAATTATAGCCTGTAGATATTATCTTACCATCTTTTACAATTACAGCTCCTATAGGAACTTCATCTATATTATAAGCTTTTTTTGCTTCCTTTAATGCTAACTTCATAAAATAACTATCCATATTTCTCACCTGTTTATGTTTTTGACTTTGGTTTGGGTCTTCGCCACTCGCTGTTCGCTTTTCGTAGAAGAAGTACATGGATTAGGGATTAGAGTAGTAGAAAATAGCGAAAAGCTAAAAGATTTGTTATTTTTATATCTTATAATTTTACATTTTAAATTTTCAATTTTAAATTGATAAAAAAGGTATTCTATTTTTTCGTTTCCTTTCACGTCATAATATACGTCTTCTATAACGCTAATTATCCAACATAAAGACATAAAAAAATGGTGCACCCGAGAGGATTCGAACCCCTGACACATGCCTTAGGAGGGCACTGCTCTATCCTACTGAGCTACGGATGCACGCAATAAATTCCTTTGAACATTATATAATAATATAATAAAAAGTAAATTTTGTCAATTTTAATATTCCCCAATTAATCCTATTAAATCCATTAAATATCTAAAGATTCTCATAAACACATTGGCTTTATATACAGTTCTAGATGCTATTAGCTCTATTTCTTCTTCTTTTTTATTATCTATATATATAGTAACTTTTCCTATTACTTCTCCTTTTTTTACTGGTGCTGTTATATCTTTTTTAATCTCTACATCTTTACTTATGTTAGCTCCTTTCTTAACTATAGTTGAATAGTCTTTAGAAGCTAATAAATCTAAATTTTCATTTTTAGCTCCATAAACCTTAATAGTTTCTATCACTTGATTCTTTAATATTATTTTTCTCTTTTCGTAATTATCTATACCATATTTCAATAATTCTATAGTTTTATTCCTTCTTTGTTCTTCACTTTTAGCACCCATTATTATTCCAATAAGCCTAAAATTCTCAGTATTTTTACTAGACTGCATTACAGGCAACGTTGATACAAGACAATAGCCTGCTAAGTCTGTATAACCGGTCTTTAATCCATCTAATTCTGGTATCTTTCTTAATACTGAATTAGTGTTTTCTTTATTAAAGTTTCTAGTTTCAACATTTAAATTTATCATTCTAGTTGCGTTAAGTATCTTTGGATATTTAGATATTACGTATCTTGATAATTTGAATATATCTCGTGTACTCATCATATTTTGTCCATCTTTTTCTGGCAATCCACTTGAATTAAGAAATCGAGCAGTTTTTAGACCTATATCCTTGGCCTTTTTATTCATCATTTCAACAAACTTTTCCTCAGTACCTGCTACATATTCAGCTATAGCCACACAAGAATCGTTACCTGACACTATAAGTATAGAATCTAACAAAGTAGATAACTTCACTCTTTCTCCTGCTTTAAGATTAAAGCTACTTCCTCCTACTCTACTAGCATTTTGGCTTACTGTTACTATATCGTCTAATCCAACCTTGCCCTCTGAAACTAAATCCATTGTCACTAAATAAGTCATTAGTTTAGTAATACTAGCTATCTCCATAGGAGTATCTACATTATAATTATAAACTATCTCGCCACTTTTATATTCACCCAACAATACAGATTTTAATCCATCCTCTATATTTCCATCAGCATAAGCTATATTGGTAAATAATATTGTAATTACAATAATAAATGTAAATATTTTTTTCATCTTGTTTACCTCCACAGTAAACTTATTTGATAAATAAACTCTAAATAATATTTTTAACTAAAATTTTGTTTTTAAACATACTATTTAGCTGTTAGTTTTTTATGTAAATATATCCATTTACTCACTTTTATTCATAAACGTCTCAATATCCTTTATGTTTTTTATAATATTTTTAGAAAGATTTACAAAACCATCCTCTGTTACTAAAATATCATCTTCTATCCTTATGCCTAGCCCCTCTTCTTCTATATAAAGTCCTGGCTCTATTGTAATAACCATGCCCGGCTGTAATGGTCTATTAAAATCCCCAGGGTCATGGGTATCTAATCCTAAATAATGTCCTATAAAGTGAAAATAATAATCAGATATTTCAGATTCTTTATTTATCAAACCTATTCTCTTACATTCTTCTGAAAGTATATTTTTAGCGATATTATCTAATTGACTTAATGTTATTCCAGGCTTCACAGCTTTAATTGTTTCAGTTTGAGCTTTTAAAACTATATTGTAAATTTCCTTTTGCCTTTTTGTAAATCGTCCATTACTTGGAAAGGTTCTAGTAATGTCGCTATTATAATATCCATATGTAGCTCCTAAGTCCATTAGTATAAGTTCTTTATCTTGTATCTCACTATTATTTTTTTGATAGTGTGCTATTGTTGCATTTTCTCCAGAAGCAGCTATGGTTAAAAATGCATGTTCCTTAGCACCTGAATATTTGGTAATAAAATCAAAATATGCTTCAAGTTGATATTCCTTCATACCCGGTTTAGCATTTTGCATAACATACTTTATTCCTTCACCAGTAATCTCAACTGCTTTTTTAATTTTTTGTATTTCCTCTTTATTTTTTATCAATCTCTGGTCTGCAATCAAAGGAAATATATTCTTTATATTTATTTCTTTATACCTATTTCTAATATGTAATGCAAAATCCTGTCCTTGTGTAATAGGAGAATCAAAGCTTACAATTTGAGAAGCTAACGTATTTATAGTTATATCACCTAAGTCCAAATATACATTTTTAATGTTATATTGAGATATACTTTTTTTAAAATAAGGATTAAAAGAGTTAAGTATAAAAACATTATTAATACCAGATATCTGCCTGACTTCTTCTTTTTTTAATGTCTTACCTACCCATCTCTCTAATGTAGGATTAGATTTTGGTATAAACAGAAACTGTTTATTTACTTCTTTACTTTTTATTATTAATAAAATAACATTTGGTCTATCTATACCTGTAAGATAATAAAAATTTCTATTAGGTGAAAATCTTATTTTTTCTGTAGGATATCCAGAAAAAAGAACTATAGCTGAATTATTTTCTATTCTTTTTAAAAGATTATATCTATTAGTAATAATTAAATCCTTGCTTAACCTATAGTTACTAGAATACACTGTTTTATCATTATCTTTTTTATAAACATTATTTTCTTTGCTAATATTATTATGTTCTTTACACGAAACACTTAATATAGCAATTAATAAAATTAGCAATATAATTATTTTTCTTTTCATACATTACTCCTTATTATATTTTTAATATTTATCCATTATAATAATATTCCCTTTAAAGATTAAATATATAAAAAAAGGATGTAAGACTCTATAAGATATCTTACATCCCTAATCTAAAAGTTTATATTATCTTCCGTATAACCACTGGTCTACCATTTCATCAAACTCATCACCTGTAATTTCTTCACACACGCTTATAAAATCCTCTGTAGTAGCATTTAAAAACCTATATCTATCGAAATATTCTCTAAGAATAGCATACAATGTATCCTCACCATATTTTTTCTCTATCTCATGAATAAACATAGCACCTTTATTATAGGCTAATGCACCGTAATCCGTCCAATTTTTAAATTCACTTAAGGATTTAACTATGACTTCATTAGTTTGAATCATAGATTTTCTGTATTCATAGCCAGCGGCTATATTATTATCATAATAATTATCTCCTATATCCTCACCATATTTATTATCCGCATATACTACTTCCGAATAAGTAGTTATTGATTCATCAAGCCAAGCTTCATCTACTTCATCATTTCCCACTACTCCATACCACCATTGATGAGCTGTTTCATGAGCTATAACTATTTCTAAATAATCCTTTCTAAATCTATTATAGTATTTCTCTCCTATAAAAACTATACCTGGATACTCCATTCCACTTGGGAAACTTGTTGCCACTACTGAATAATCGGTATAAGGATACTTACCAAATGTATCACTAAATACTTCTATTGAGCTATAAGCTACATCTGCAGCAAATTCATTTATCTTATCATTATCCTCTAGAAAATACACCTTAACTAAAGTTCCATCAATGTCTTTTGATGTCATTGTAAAATACTTACTTGCAACCCAAGCAAAATCTCTCATTAAATCAGCTTTTATCTTCCATATCTTTTTGTTCCCTTTTATATCTTCAGACAATATCTTTCCAGATGAAGCTACAACTATTTCCTTAGGTGCCTTTATAGTAACTTCATAATTACTAATATCACTATAAAAAGGGTCCCCTACGCTATAATATGGGTCTAAGTTCCAACCTTCATCATCATATACTGCTGCTATTGGATACCAATTACCTAAATTAAAAGTTTTATCACCATATCCAAATCTATCTTGAGCTGGTGGCATCACTACAGTATATTCCATATCAATTTCTACTTTTTCTCCTGGTTGTAAAGATGTTTTTAAAGGAACTTTTAGTATAGTATCTCCTAGGCCTTCAATAACATAATTATCTATATCTTTACCATCTAATGATATTGACTTTATATCTATATAGCCCGGTTTAAAACCATAGGGATAAGCACTACTAAAATCATCAAATAAAAATGGTGCTGTTTCCTTTGATTTAAAGGCATTTGGGTATAAGTGAAAATATACCGCACCTAATTTAACATCTTCGTTGTTAACATATATTACTTTTTGTTTTGCAGCATAGGACTTATCTTTAGGATTGAAGTCTACTTCTATAATATATTTATTTAATTTTTCAAATTCTAGATTATTATAATCTTGTACAAGTAAAGTTGCATCGGTTTTAGCAGTTGATATATCTGATACTTCATTTGCTTTATTAATTTGATTTTCTTGTTGTTGAGGGTGTTTAGTATTTTCTACTGTATTACATCCTATAACTAAAGTTATAGAAATAATAATTATTAGTAATAGAGAAATTTTTCTTTTAAATATATTAATCATCTCCAATCGATTTAACTTAATTTTAACCCTCTATTTTTTCAAGTCCACCCATATATGGTCTTAAAACTTCAGGAATAATTATTGAACCATCTTCCTGTTGGTAATTTTCTAATATAGCTGCTGTAGTTCTTCCTACTGCTAATCCTGAACCATTTAAAGTATGAACGTACTCTAATTTACGTTTTTCATTAGATCTAAATCTAATATTTGCTCTTCTTGCTTGGAAATCTTCAAAGTTGCTACAAGATGAAATTTCCACGTATCTATTATAACTTGGCATCCATACTTCTAAATCATATGTTTTAGCTGAAGAAAATCCTAAATCTCCAGTACATAATTCTACTACTCTATAAGGTAAACCTAATAGTTGTAGTACCTTTTCAGCGTTGCTAGTTAATTTTTCTAATTCATCATATGAATCTTCAGGTTTAACCAACTTAACTAATTCAACTTTATCAAATTGGTGATTTCTAATAAGTCCCCTTGTATCTCTTCCAGCTGAACCTGCTTCTTGTCTAAAGCAAGGTGTGTATGCCGTATAGTACTTAGGTAAATTTTCTTCTTCTAATACTTCATCTCTGTGTATATTTGTTACTGGCACTTCTGCTGTTGGTACTAAAAAGAAATCCTTGCTTGGTATATTAAATGCATCCTCTTCAAATTTAGGTAACTGTCCTGTTCCTGTCATACTATCTCTATTAACCATGAAAGGTGGTAGTATTTCTGTATATCCATGTTCATTAGTGTGTAAGTTAAGCATAAAGTTAATTAATGCTCTTTCTAAAGTAGCTCCTAGACCTTTAAACATACTAAATCTAGCACCTGCTATTTTTGAAGCTCTCTCGAAATCTAGTATGTCTAAATCTGTACCTATATCCCAATGTGCTTTAGACTCAAAATCAAATTTTGTAGGTTCTCCCCATTTTCTTATTTCAACATTATCTTCGTCACTTTCCCCTACTGACACTTCTGGATTTGGTATATTAGGTATACGTAGTAAAATATCGTTTAGTTCCTTTTCTATTTCCTTTACTTGTGGGTCAATACTTTTTATTTTATTTGATAATTCTTTCATTTCCTTAATAACTTCAGAAACATCTTTTCCTTCTTTTTTTAGCTTTGGTATTTCCTTTGATACTGAGTTTTGTTTAGCCTTCATTTCTTCAACTTCTACTAATAGCTCTCTTCTCTTTTTGTCTAATTCTAATACTTTGTCGATAAACTGTTCTGCACCACGTTTTTTAAGAGCCTCTTTTACTTCTTCTGGATTGTTTCTTATACGCTTAATGTCTAACATTAATACTCCTCCTTTTTCCTAAAATAATTTTATGTCAATATGTTTTTTATAATTCTAAATTTATATTTAAAATACAAAAAACCCCCACCCCCAATGAATTAGGGACGAGAGTTTCTCCCGTGTTGCCACCCTAGTTAGCCAAAAATGGCTCACTCTTTACACTTAACCCGTGCTAAGGTTTTACCTTTTCAGTAAACTGCTCTGGGATGGATTCGATAAACAATCACACCGATTTCCACCAACCATCGGCTCTCTTAAGTGATTAATTTATCTACTATTTCCCTTCATAGCTTTATCAATGTTAAACTTGTATGTAATTTTACCATAATAAGTAAAACATTTCAAGGTATTTTTATATCTTTTATTCGTCTTATTAGTATTTCCGTAAGAGTTAATAAATATTCACTAATTTAAGTATACATTTTCCATATATGTCAATAATACAAATAGTATTATTTGATATCAAGTAAAAGGAGGTACTCAAATGAATGATATTGACGTTTTTGCTGAAATAGGTGATTTAAAGGAAATTGATTATAGGAATACTCTAGCAATAGCTAGTATTATTGAAGTTTTAGTTGATAAAGGAATAATAGATAGAAATGATATCGCTAAAAAAGCTCGACTTTTAGACTCTATGACTATAGATGAGTTAAGATTTATGAGAATGAGAAAGTAGGTGCCGAATATATTCAGCACCTACTTTTTTTACTGTTCATTATTATCAATACTATAATTAGTATTCAATTGGTTTAGTATTTCTTCTAATTCTTTTATATACTGTCCATATTTAGCCCAATCTCCATTTTGTGAAGCCACTTTTGCTCTTATAAATACTTCATTAGCTCTTCTAATTAAATCAGATGTATTCTCGTCAGTATAATCTGTATCTATTTCATCTACAACTCCATTATCATCTTTTTCCTGCTCTATATTACCAAATATCTTACTTAAAGCTTCATCTAGTGTTCGCTCCATTACTATCTTATCCTTATAACCTACTATTACTCTCTTCATTTCAGGTAAACTATTTTCATTATCTGCCTTTAAGTAAATAGGCTCAACATACAATAAAGAATTTTCAATAGGTATAACTAAAAGATTTCCCCTTAATACATTTGAACCTTTTTGACTCCACAGTGTTAACTGAGGTGATATATTAGAATCTTGATCTATTCTTGATTCTATCATCATAGGTCCTGGTATATTTTCTGTCTTAGGAAGTTTATATAATGTCAACTCTCCGTAGTTCTCTCCATCACTTCTAGCTATAAACAGAGCTGTCATATTATTTTTATTTGCCGGAGTATATGGAATAGTAAGTAAAAACTCTGCTTTTTCTTCTTCAGGTAATTTAAACATTACATAATTTGATTCTACATTTTGTACTTGCTCCATATATTTTTCCTTAGCTATATCCCAATAGTCCTCACTTGCAAAGAATACTCTAGGATTGTTCATATGATATGCTCTGTATATTTCAGATTGTATATCAAACAACAGATGCGGATATCTGATATGCTCCCTTATACCTTCTGGCATATCATCAAGACTTAAAAATAAATCAGGGAATATCTTTTTATACGTCATTATAATTGGGTCATTTTCCTCAACTATATAATATTTAGTATCTCCATTATATGCATCTATAACTATTTTAACTGAGTTTCTAATATAATTTATATTAGAGTCTCTATAAGGTTGTGAATAAGGATACCTTGTGCTCATAGTATATCCTTCGATTATCCAATACAACTTACCATCATCTTGATTGATTACTAAATATGGGTCTGAATCATAGCTAATGAAAGGTGCTATTTTCTTTATCCTTTCGTTTATATTTCTATTTAATACTATTCTACTGTCAGAATTTATATTTCCTGATATTAAAAGCTTAAGACTCTTTTGCTTTATAGCAAATAACAATTTATTTAAACCTTTAAGCTCTATTCCTGCAGTACCTTGATATATGGTTTCCTTATTGTCAGAACCCTGAGGATAATCAAATTCTTTCTCATCAGTATTAACTATGATATAATTATTCGTTAATTCTCCAAAATATATTTCTGGTCTTTCAATTTTTAAATCAGTATTAGTTGTAGGTGGTATGTTTTTTACTAATAATCTAGGTTGACCTTCAGGAGTTACTGAATTAACTGGTGATAATGTAAATCCATAACCATGGGTATATTTTAAATACTGATTAATCCAAGTTTTAGCCTGATCATTAAGTTCTTGTTGGTCTAATTCCCTAGCTGATAAAAATACCTGTGTATATTCACCATCTATATTGTATCTGTCTATATCTATATCGTTAAATTTATAATATGGTCTAATACCCTGTAATTGAAAATATACTTGCTTAATTGGTCTATAGTCATTTATTCTTATATTCTTAATCGTTTCTTCATTGTTTAATAAATCTTGTTTTGTTAAGTTATACTCTATATCAAAGTCCTTTTCTATAACGTTATCCAGTCCGTAGGCTTTTTGAGTATATTCAATATTATGCTCCAAGTACTTTAATTCCTTAGAAATTTGGTCTGGCTCTACAACAAATTTTTCAACTGAACCACTAGCAATATTTCCTACAATTGAAATAATTATAAGAGCTACTGGACCAATTAATGCTAATCTTATCTTTTTTCTTACTATACCTACAAAGAAGCTAAAAGCTGATATAATGGCCGCGACAGCCATTATTCTAAATACCCATAAAGACACATGTACGTCTGTATAGCTTGCTCCATATACTTTTCCTCTAGTAGAGTAAAGTAAGTTAAAACCTTTTAAATAATAGTTAATACCTATTATTAAAAATATAATAAACCCTATTACACCGATTTGTGTTAAAACACCTTTTAAAATCTTATTTCTAAATAATCCTTTAATATCACCATTATTTATAGTATTATGTAAATCTAAATCTATAGGCCCTTCTGTATTAGGTCTTCTTAAAGTGAACATTAAAAGATAAAATGCAAATGTTAAAATTATCAATATAAAAGCTAAAAGCATTAAGATATTAAGTATTTCTCTAATAAGCGGTAATTTAAATACGTAAAATGAAATATCTCTTCCAAATATAGGGTCATTGATGTTAAAGTTTATAGAATTTAAAAATTGCAGTATATCAAACCATAGATTACCTGAAATAACTGATGAAATAAAAAGTGAAATAACAGCAGATACAAGTCCTAAAATTGTGTTTAATCGTTTTTCTTTTGATTTATCTGGTATTATATGTACTTGTTTGTAGTATTTTTTCTTTAATGCAATTATGTATAGCATTATCAAAATAAATAATCCTAAAAACGTAGGTATTCCTATCATTAACTGTGTTCTTAGTTTAGTAAGAAATGTTTGAGTATAGCCTAGTTCACTAAACCACATATAATCTGTGGCAAAATCTATTATTTTATCAAAGGAACTAAACAATACTATCAGTATAAAAATGATAACCCCTAAAGTAAACTTTGTCCCTTTCCTCAATAAAAAAACCCCTTTCTATAAAATAAGGTAGTATAATGTTTATTACATTATACTACCCAATTTTAACTTTTTCAATTAATTAATCGTATAATTTCATTTCTCCGTATTTTATCCAGCCCTTTTTTCTCATATATTCTGAGATTATTAAAGTCAATACAGCTGGTAAAATAAAATGTAATAATACAACTCCAATAATACCTTCATTCCCCATTACAGCTATGGTTCTTAACTGTCCTACAAGTCCACTTGTACCCATACCTGCACCTAAAAAGTCATTTTTCATTTCAAATACTTTAGTAGCTATTGGACCTAAAATAGCAGAAGTAATAATAGGGGGTAGCCATATCTTTGGATTTTTAATTATGTTTGGTATCTGTAACATCGATGTACCAAATCCTTGAGCTATTAATCCTCCAACTTTATTTTCTCGATAACTAGCAACTGCAAAACCTATCATTTGAGCTGCACATCCTACTGTTGCAGCTCCTGCAGCCAAGCCTCCTAATTTTAAGGAAATAGCTAAAGCTGCACTACTTATAGGTAACGTAAGCATAATCCCCATAAGAACTGCTACTAATATTCCCATTGGAATAGGTCTTAATTCTGTGGCATAATTAATCATACTTCCTAGTAAAGACATAAATTGAGCCACAACAGGTGCTATATAAACACCAATAAGTCCTCCTACTACAATAGTACCTGCTGGTACTAATACAATATCTACTTTTGTTTTACCTTGAATCAGTTTAGAAAACTCAGCTCCTATTAATGCAGCGATAAATGCACCTACTGGTTCTCCAATAACAAGTTTTATAGCGTTGCCATCAAAAACAGCAGTTTGAGAACCTATTAACCCAGTTACCGAAGAAGCAAATATTCCTAACGGTGATGCACTAACACTATAAGCAACTGCTGCACCAATAGCTGGACCCATTAAATATTTTGCTGTCTTTCCAAAATACTTTAATATTTCTATATTTAATAATCCACCTATCTGCTCAATAATAACCCCAATAATTAATGACCCAAATAATCCTAATGCCATTCCGTTTAATACTTTAACTAAATAGTCCTTTATATCTGATTTTTTCTTTGTCATATTCATTCTCCTTTTTTATGTTTTCTTTTACATATATTAATTCTTGATTGTAATAACATCTGTCTTGTCACCTGTATATAAAAAAATATAACATTTTATCTACTTTTAATCAAGTAGCCCTTCTCTTCTAATTTGTTTTTTATTTTATCGAATACATCTTCACTAGGAACCTTAATAGTGTGTAAATGTACACCATCATTTAATGTAGCTAAAGGCTCAGCATGGTGTTCTCTTATTTCCTTCATAAAATCTTCTATTTCTACTCTAGAGCCTATCATTAATGGACTCTTTATTTCACCATATATAGGATGCTCAACAATAACATCTAAAACTTCTCCACCCATATCTATTATAGTTTTAAGTTCGTCCTCTATCTCATTATATTCTTTATGTCTACATGCTATAGTTTTAGTAAGTTCGTTATTAATATTTTTATTAATAATCATATAGCCCTGAGGAGTTGCTAATATTTCTTCTCCTCCTGCTCTTAAGATAGCAATATCCTGTACTATTACTTGTCTACTTACATCAAATTTTTTTGCTAAATCTGTTCCCTTTATTGGCCCTTTACTCTCTTTTAATGTAATTAGGATATTCTCTCTTCTTTCATTTGCATCCATACTTTTCACTTCCTTTAAAATACTTCTTATATATTAGCATTATACTATACATGGTTAAATATAAGCAAATAAAAAAGCGAGTAAAACTCGCTTTTATGCCCTCCAAATTTCGTCTACATACTCCTTTATCGTATTATCACTTGAAAATTTACCTGAATTAGCTATATTAATTATTGACATTTCGCTCCATTTGTCTTGTTTTTTATATAGTTTATCAACTTTATTCTGTGCTTCTACATATGAATCGAAATCCTTTAGTACAAAGAACTCATCATTGTAGGTTATCAAATGGTCAAATATATCTTTAAATTCTTCATTAGGAACATCTAAAAATCCATTTGTAAGCTGGGTTATTATCTTTTTTAATCTTTGGTCATTATTATATACATCCATAGAAAAATATCCACCATGTCTATAATAATTCATAACTTGGTCAGCAGTTAGTCCAAAGGTTATTATGTTTTTGCTACCTACTGATTCCTTTATTTCAATGTTTGCACCGTCTAAAGTTCCTAAAGTAATTCCTCCATTCATCATAAACTTCATATTACCAGTTCCAGAGGCTTCTTTAGATGCCGTAGATATCTGTTCACTTACATTGGCACTTGGTATCAATCTTTCTGCTAATGTAACATTATAATTTTCTAAAAAAACTATCTTTATATTATCCTTTATAGATTTATCGTTATTTATCTTTTCCTTTAATGAATTAATAAATTTGATAATTTGTTTTGCTAAATGGTAACCTGGTGATGCCTTTGCAGCAAAAATGAAAGTTCTAGGTACTATATCTAAATTTGGATTTTCTTTGATTCTATTATATAAATTCAATATATGTAACCCATTTAATAGCTGTCTTTTATATGCATGTAATCTTTTTGCTTGAACGTCAAAAATCGAATGTTGGTCAACTAATATATTGTATTTATCATTAATAAAATTACATAAATACTCTTTATTTTTTTGCTTAACTTTTTTTATTTCTTCTTTGAAAGCTTTATCTTTTACAAATTGCTCTAAGTCTTTTAAACGATTAGGTTGTGTTATCCACTTATTACCTATAGTATCTGTTATTAAATCTGCTAATAAGGGATTTGACTGTAAAAGCCATCTTCTATGGGTTATTCCATTGGTTTTGTTGTTAAACTTCTTAGGAAAGATTTCACTGAAGTGTTTTAGTTCTCTATTTTTTAATATTTCGGTATGAAGCTTTGATACACCATTTACTGAATAACTACCTACAATAGCTAAATTGGCCATTCGTATATTACCGTCATGAATTATTAAAGTACTATTTATCTTATCCCAATCTTCATTATATTTATCATGTAATTCAATTTTAAACCTTCTATCTATTTCCTCTACTATCATGTAAACTCTAGGAAGCAACTTTCTAAACATATCCACTGGCCAAGTTTCTAATGCTTCTGCCATAATAGTGTGATTAGTATAAGCTATAGTTTTTGTAGTAATTTTCCAAGCCTCTTCCCACCCTAGTTCGTATTCATCTACTAATATCCTCATTAACTCAGCTACAGCAACCGATGGATGGGTATCATTTACGTGTATAGCTACATAGTCAGGAAGGTCATATATTTCTTTATCTGTCTTTTTAAAAGTCCTCAATATACTCTGTATTCCAGCACTAACAAAGAAGTATTGCTGTTTAAGCCTTAATACTCTTCCGTTATGGTTCGAATCATCTGGATACAGAACTTGTGAAATAGATTCAACATTATACTTATATTCTACTGCCTTTAAATATTCGCCCGCTCTAAAGGCAAAGAAATCAAATTCATTACCAACAGGTTCTGCACTCCAAAGTCTCAATGTATTAACGACATTGCCCTCATAACCAACAACAGGTACATCATAAGGCACAGCTTTTATAGGCTCATAGTTTTCATGGATAGCCTTTAGTCTACCATTTTTCTCTATGAGCTTTACATTTCCTCCAAATTTTACTATTACTGATTTATCCCTTCTTTTTACTACCCATACGAATTCATCTTTTAACCATTTATCTGGTATTTCAACTTGATAGCCATTTACTATTTTCTGCTCAAATAAACCGTATCTATATCTTATTCCATTCCCATGTCCATAAACACCAATAGAAGCCATTGAATCTAAAAAACATGCCGCAAGTCTACCTAATCCTCCATTACCAAGCCCAGCCTCTTTTTCAATTTCTAACAGCTCATCTAGATTTATTCCTAATTCATTTAATGCTTCGTTACATTCTTCCTTTATCCCTAAATTTATTAAATTACTTTCCAATAGTTTTCCTGTTAAAAACTCCATCGAGAAATAATACACTTGTTTTTTGTCATTTTCTAAACATCTTTTTTTGCTTTGTAGCCATGCCTCTGAAATGTATTCTCTAATCACCCTTCCAAGGGCTATATATTTATGGAGCTTAGATGCTTCCTCTACTTCCTCTGCAAATACACACATAAGCTTTTTCTTAAAATCATTCTTTATTGTATTTTTAAAAACATGCAAAGAGATGACCTCCTAAATTTATTTAATATAGTTTTTGACAGCCTCATAGTATTATAATTTTATTAGCCTTATAATAAGAATTGATAAACATTTAGATAGTCCTTAGCCGAATGTATCCAACTGTTATCCTGTATCATTCCTTTTTCAATTATTTTATTCCATATATCTTTGGTATCAAAAACTTCTCTAGCTCTCTTAATAGCATTAAGCATATCATTTGAATCATAATCTGAAAATGTAAATCCAATTCCTTCTCCAGTATATTTATTATATGGTTTAACTGTATCCTTAAGTCCACCAGTCTCTCTAACTATAGGCACTGAACCATATCTTAGAGCAATTAGTTGACCTAAGCCACAGGGTTCAAATAAAGATGGCATTAAAAACATATCTGAGGCTGCATATATTTTTCTAGCAAAAGCTTCATTAAATCCTATGTGTGCATGTATTTGAGATGGATACACAGAGGAGTAGTACTTAAGTGAATCTTCATATGTTTGTTCACCAGTACCTAAAACTACTATTTGAACATCTAACCTCAATATATCCTCTATTACTTGACAAATTAGTTCTATTCCCTTTTGTTTAACCAATCTTGACACGATACCTATCATAGGCTTTGAGGGATTAACTTCTAACTTTAATTCTTTTTGAAGTGTAATCTTGTTTTTAACCTTATTTTCCAATTTATTAACACTATAATTTTTAACTATATTTTTATCAGTATCAGGATTATATAACTCATAATCTATTCCATTTAATATACCGATAAACTTATCACCTTTCGATCCTAATAGTCCATGTAATCCTTCTCCATAGAAAGGCATTTTTACCTCTTCAGCATAATTATTACTTACAGTACTTACTATATCTGAGTAATTAATTCCACCCTTCATAAATGAAACACCATCATAATATTTTAGTTTATCTTCACTAAAATAATCCTCTGAAAGTCCTAATAAGTCACCTAAAATGTCCTTTCCATAAACTCCTTGATACTTTAAATTATGAATAGTATAAACTGTTTTTATATTCTTATATTGATTATTATTTCTATAGTCATGGTTTAATATAACTGGTATCATTCCTGTATGCCAATCATTACAGTGTAGTATATCTGGAGTAAAATCCTCTATATACTTTATTGCATCTAATACAGCCCTTGAATAATATGAAAACCTTTCTCCTTCATCATAAAATCCATATTGATTATTTCTCTTAAAATAATATTCATTGTCTATAAAGTAAAAGGGAACTCCATCATATTCCAAATACTTCAAACCACAGTATTGCTCTCTCCATCCAACTGACACATTAAACTCGGATATAAGGGTCATTTTATTTTTATATCCATCATCTATATTATTATATTTAGGTAATATTACCCTTACATCTATTCCTAATTTTCTAAGTGCCTTAGGTAATGCATATGATACATCACCAAGACCTCCAATTTTAGCAAATGGATAGGCTTCAGATGTAATAAATAAGACCTTCATAAAAATCACCTCCTAAAATATAATTTATTTATGAACTGTCTTTCTATAACCAATGGATGGTTTATATCACCTATTAATTTCTTGCCTTCTTCAATAACAGTATTTTTATCTAATATCGTATATTGTAGCTTTGCTCCTTTTTTTATATGACTATTTTGAAATATTATACTGTCTTTAATTTCTACGTTTTCTTCTATAACAACTCCTCTGGATATAATACTATTTTCTACCCTTCCCTTAATAGTACATCCATCTGCAACTATTGAGTTTTTAACATTTGAGTTCATTAAATACTTAGTTGGTTGTGAATCTTTAGGCTTAGTATAAACTTGTCCATTTTTAAAAAACAACTCTTTTCTAAAACTTAAATCAAGCATGTCCATTGAACTTTTATAATAAGCTTTTAAAGAATTAATACATTTAACAGTTCCCTTAAACTCATATAGATTTAATGTATATGTTTTTATATTTTTAAGTATTGCATTTTTTAATGATATATAATTCCCTTTCTCTATACATTCATGAATTATTTTGAGCAATAGTTCGGTTTTAAATATGAACGTATCAATCAGAATATTTATTTCCTTTGAAGCTCCTAAATTTTTACCAATACTGACCCCATCTTTATCGTTAATATTGAGGGTGTCACAGTTTAAAAAGCCATCATCTGTATTTTTAATCCTTTTATAAACAACAGTTATATCTTTTCCTGATTTTTCATGGGAATAAGCCATCTTTTTAAAATCAATATTGTATATCATATGAGGCGAAGATAATAATACGTATTTTTTCTTACTTCTATATATAAACTCAATATTATCTTTTAGTAATTTTATATCATTAAACAAAATATCCCCCATACAATAATCAAATATAAAAAGTCCGCCAATTTTTCTATCTAATTCCCAAGGCTTTCCTGTTCCTAAATGGTCAACTAATGACCTAGAATTATTAGTAAAAACACCAACTGTATCAATCCCTGAATTAACCATATTAGAAAGTATAAAATCTATCATTCTATATCTACCGAAAATAGGTAAGGATGCTAAAGGTCTATGTTTAACTAAACTTCCAAAGTTTTGATTTTTCTCTAATGAACTAATTATACCTAAATACTTATTTAACAAAATTTCCCTCCTCTCTGTTAGTTATTAAAATTCCCTTTTACTTCCTTATTATCTGGTATAACTACTATCTCTTTATTTTTTCCTATTACACTATTTTCTTTAATCAGACACCTTTCACCTATTATTGCTTTATCAATTATTACGTTACTTTCTATTCTTGTATTTGGCATTATCACTGAATTTTTAACTTTACTGTCTTTACTTATAAACACCCCAGGAAATAATACAGAATTAGTAACCTCCCCTAAAACTATACAGCCATCAACTACTATAGAATCTTTAACCTTAGCTTCTCTTCCTATATACTGTGGAGGGCAAATAGGATTATTAGAGTATATTTTCCAATAATCATCGTTAAGCTTTAATTCATTATCATCTTTAAGTAAGTACATATTTGCTTCCCAATAGCTTGTAATAGTACCTACATCCTTCCAATACCCATCAAAGGGATATGCATATAATTTTTCCTTTGATGCTAACATCTTAGGTATTATGTCTTTTCCGAAATCATTGTCTGAAGTTTTATCCTTTCCATCTTCTATTAAATATTGTTTTAATTTTTCCCAAGTAAATATATATATTCCCATTGATGCTAAGGTACTCTTTGGTTTTTTAGGCTTTTCATCAAAGCTTGTTATGATATTATCCTTATCTGTATTCATTATTCCGAAGCTACTTGCTTGTTCTAAAGTTACATTAACAACTGCAATTGTTACATCTGCTTTCTTTTCTTTATGATAGTTAAACATTTTCATATAGTCCATTTTATAAACATGGTCTCCTGATAAGATTAATACATATTTAGGATTATATTGGTCTATAAAGTGTATATTTTGATATATAGCATTAGCTGTTCCCTTGTACCAGTTACCTCCTGTTGATGTCATATATGGTGGAAGTAAGGATACCCCTCCTACATCTCTATCTAAATCCCAATGGGTTCCTATGCCTATATGGTCATTTAACGTTAATGGCTTATATTGAGTAAGTATTCCTACAGTATCAATTCCCGAGTTAGAGCAATTACTTAAAGTAAAATCAATAATTCTATATTTTCCTCCAAATGGTACTGCAGGCTTAGCGTTATTTTGGGTTAGCTTTTTTAATCTACTTCCTTGCCCCCCTGCTAAAATCATAGCTATTATCTCTTTTTTTCTCATGTAATTTAACCTCCTCTCCATTATAAAAGGGTTTTATATAGATAACAGAAAAAGCAGGTATTTTTATTTCTATAGAATAAGGCATATTATGAAAATTAGTTTTTGAAGGCTTTATATAACCTCCGTTTATATACCCACTACCTCCGTATTCTTTACTATCACTGTTTAATATTTCTTTATATATAGTAAATTTAGGAACACCAATTCTATAGTTATCGTATTCTACACCTGCGAAATTACATATTACAATCAAAAACTCTTCCTCATCACCTCCTTTTCTAATAAAGGAAATAATACTTTGCTTGTAGTTTTGATAGTCAATCCATGCAAAGGTATCTATTTCATGGTCACGTTCATATAGAGCTTTAATGTTTTTATATAAATGGTTTAAATCCTTTACATATTTTTTTAATTTAGCATGCATTGGATAATCTAGAAGTAACCAATCTAATTCTGCATCGTATTTCCACTCTACGAACTGACCAAATTCACCACCCATAAATAACAGTTTCTTACCTGGATAACCCATCATATAACCATATAATAATCTTAAATTAGAAAACTTCTCATTATAATTACCTGGCATTTTATCTAATAAAGACTTTTTACCGTGAACTACTTCGTCATGTGATAAGGGAAGTATATAATTTTCTGAGAAGGCATACATCATCGAGAAAGTTATTAAACTATGATATTTATTTTTATCCATTGGAAAGACTTGTGCATATTTAAGAGTATCGTTCATCCATCCCATATTCCATTTATAATTAAAACCAAGACCGTCTAAATAGGTGGGTTTAGTTACTAGGGGCCATGATGTTGATTCTTCTGCTATCATCAAAGGATTATCACATTCTCTAAATATCACTTCATTAAGCTTTTTTAAGAAGGATACTGCCTGTAAATTCTCATTTCCTCCATATTCATTTCTTATACCTAAGTGTTGTTTCCCATAATCAAGGTAAAGCATACTTGCAACTGCATCTACTCTTAATCCATCAATATGAAATTTTTTAAACCAAAATAATGCATTAGATATTAAAAAACTATGTATCTCTGGCTTTCCTAGATCAAAATATGCTGTACCCCAATCATAATTTTCTCTTTTTAATGGATCATTATATTCATACAAATGAGTTCCATCAAACCTATATAGCCCATGGGCATCCTTACAAAAATGACCCGGTACCCAATCTAATATAACACCTATATTATGTTGATGTAATAAGTCAACAAAGTATTTAAACTCTTCGGGAGTACCATATCGACTAGTTACTGAGAAATATCCTGTAGATTGATAACCCCAAGAACCATCAAATGGATGTTCGGTAATAGGAAGGATTTCAACGTGGGTATATTCCATTTCAGTTAGATAGTTTACAAGAAGATGTGCTAATTCCTTATATGAATAGAATTTACCATTATCTTTTCTTTTCCATGACCCCAAATGTATTTCATATATGTTGATTGGTTTTTTGAATAGGTTAGCTTTCTTCCTTTTCTCCATCCATTTATCATCATTCCATTTATATTTGTTAAAATTTCTTACTACAGAAGCTGTGTTAGGTCTAATCTCTGAATAAAAAGCAAAAGGATCTGATTTTAATAATATTTCATTTTCTTTAGTTATTATTTCATACTTATAAATTTTTCCTTCTGTCAGGTTAGGAATAAATTTATACCATATTCCTGTTTTGTCTATTTTATTCATAGAATGTTTTTCACCATTCCATTTATTAAAATCTCCAACTACTCGTACAGCTTTTGCATTTGGAGCCCAAATGCAAAACAAAACTCCTTTTTTTCCATTAATATCAATATATTTGCTACCGAATAGTTTATAAGATTCATAGTTTACACCTTCAAGAAATGCTTTTATATCCTTAAAAGAGATAAAGTTTTCTATTTTCATTCATATAATCACTCCTTTATTCTATCGAATGTAAATTTATATTGTTTATTTTTTAGAACTTTTCTGAATTTTATCATTTGAATTAATCATACATTTATTTATCTTATTCTACATTTATAAACAATTTCCTTCATAATTTCACATTATTTTTGCAAAACAATGACCCCACAATAAATTGTGAGGTCTTTATTTTAGTCTTCTAACAATAAATTCTTAAGTAAATCATTTTTTATAATATAATCTGATTTTCTCTTTTCGTTTATAGCTCTGTTATATCCTTCTCGGCATTTTTCAATGTCTATTAATTCTCTAGTCTTTAAATCCCATGCTACACTATTCTCGAATTTACCATCGCTAGACATTATAAATACCTTTTTATCATCTATAAATGAACCTAGTGGTAAATAATATTGAAGAGCCACAAAACCAGATTCAGCATTATTTAAATCTTTCCCAAAGAAAATACTATTATCATCTTCAATTCCTAATAAATTAAGCATTGTAGGTAAAAAATCGATTTCTCCACCGACTATTGTATTTTCTTCAGCTTTTCCTAATGCCGGTATATGGATAATTAAAGGGATATTAAATGCTTCATCATAAGTATATTCAAAACCAAGATATTCTGTCATAATCTCTTTATTATTTTCATGAGAAGGATATAATCCAAAATGGTCACCATATATAACTATTATTGAATTTTCATATAACCCAGTTTCTTTCAATCCTTCTATAAACTTTCCTAAGGCCATATCTGAATAATTTATTGATTGTATATAGTTTCCAAATAGTGTACCTTCATGCTCCTTTGATAGCTCTAAATTTTGTTTTTCTTTAGGTATTATATATGGATGATGACTTGTAAGAGTTACTACTGATGCATAAAAAGGCTTATCAGTATTCTTTAGATGCTCAAGAGTTTGCTTAAAAAACGAATAATCACTTAATCCTAAGCCTATTAAATCATCTTTTTCAAAATCCTCTAAGCTTATATACTCATCGATCCCTTGTTTAGGGTACATATTTTCTCTATTCCAAAACTCACCCTTAAATCCATGAAATGCTTTAGTTACATATCCTCTTTCCTTTAAAATCTTAGGAAATGAATAAAATGTATTATCAGTAAAATGTGTGAAAACTGAATAACCTGATAAAGGGTACATAGAGTTATTAGATACAAATTCAGCATCTGAAGTATTACCTGGTCCCACTTGTTGGTAATAATTACTAAAATATATGCTATCTTTTTCTATTAACTTATTTAAATTAGGAGTTATTTCCTGTCCTTTATAATAATTATTTATTACAAAATTCTGCAAAGACTCAAATTGAATAACAATTACATTTCTACCTTTTGCTACTCCAAAATATTTTCTACCTTCTTTTTTTGTTTCATTTTTTTCTTTTTCTAAGATATCCATCATATCTTCACTATATACTTCTTTACTTTCATCAGAAAGACTCTCATAAATATCATAAATATGATAAGTATATATACCATAATTACCGTATACATATGCACCTTCTACATCAATAACAGTAACACTTAATGCCAAAAACATAATCATAAGTACAGTTATATATTTAGTAGCTAATTTTCTATTTGGAGTAATTAATGCTGAGTATTTCCTTCTCTTGTATAAATATATCGCTAAAGGAACAATATCTAAAAACATTATAAAATAAATAGGCTTTAAGAAATATATAATACAACCTTTTACACCTGTTGCTTGTTTAGCTAATAATAATGCCTTAATCGATGGCATGAAATTATAGTATTTAAAGTATACTAAATCAGCAAATATAATAAATGAAATTAAAATATGAATAAAGATACTGTATATATATCTCTTCTTACTGTTAAATAAACTAATAATTCCATATATAACTATTAAGAATGGAATAGTCTTTAATGTAATAAGCCATACTTCGCTTACATCGGTTACTGTATATAATCCAATTGTTTTTAGTAAAGTCAAAATAAACATAATTATTGCTTCTTTTAGTGGTAAATCTATGTGATTTATTTTTCTTTTCATATATTATTGCCCCCTTTAATAAACAAGACGAATCTAAATCAATAAAAGTTCCAAGCCGTCTAAAAGAAAATTATATACCTTTATCCAAAATATGTCAATAGTGTTTAGTGCTTAAAAAACTTTGGAACGCTGAACCGGGTTCGGCGTTCCGGTTCGGCGTTCCACAAAAAAATAAAAAAACAAATTTGGCAGCGACCTACTCTCCCAGGACGTCTCCGTCCAAGTA
>NZ_ARZA01000145.1 GCF_000387765.1 Caldisalinibacter kiritimatiensis | reverse complement strand
TGAAGACTCTAATTCAATATCCTCTTCATCTATTTCTAACTGCTCTGCAATTATTTCTTTTAACTTTTCGAATACCACATTTTCACCTCCCTTCAAATATTAATATATATAAATTTATATTGTCATACCTCCATCAACTGTTAATACTTGACCAGTAATGTATTTTGATAAGTCACTTGCTAAAAATGCAACCATATTAGCAATATCATCTGGTTCTCCTAATTTGTTCAATGGTATATTTTTTATGTATTCTTCTTTTATTTTATCTGGTAACTTATCAGTCATATCTGTTTGTATGAATCCAGGTGCAATCGCATTTACTCTTATATTTTTCTTACCAACCTCTTTTGCTAAAGACTTAGTAAATCCGACTATCCCTGCTTTAGAAGCTGAATAATTACATTGACCTGCATTACCAGTTAATCCTACAACAGATGATATATTTATTATACTACCGTTTTTTTGTTTTATCATTTTTCTTATAATTGATTTAGTTACATTAAATGTTCCTTTTAAATTAATATTCAATACAGCATCCCATTCTTCTTCTGACATCCTCATTAATAAGTTATCTTTTGTTATACCCGCATTATTTACTAATATATCTATTTTTCCAAACTCTTTTATTGCTGCATCAATTAAATTCTTTGCTTCTTCCATCTTAGAAACATCTGCTTTAACTGCTAATCCCTTTCTTCCCACACTCTCTATCTCTTTTACAACATCTTTAGCTCTTTGTTCACTACTTACATAGTTTATTATTATATCTGCTCCTAAAGATGCTAACTTTATTGCTATTGCTTTTCCTATACCTCTTGAACCTCCAGTAATCAAAGCAACTTTTCCTTTTAAGTCCATAAGTTTCCTCCTAACCTAATTCTGTTAATAATTTATTCAGTGTTTTTGTATTTTCAACATTATAGCACTTAACTTTTTTCTTTAACTTCCTAGCTGTCTTTTTAGTAAAAGCAGTTAAAGTTTTTCCTGGGCCTATTTCTATAAAAGTATCATAGCCTCCATCTAACATAAGCTCTATACTATCTTGCCATAATACCGATTTCGAAACCTGCTTAATAAGCAAATCCTTTATATCTTTTTCATTAGCAATATAATCTCCTGTAACATTAGAAATAACTTTTCTTTGTAAGCTTCCTATATTCAAACTTTCCATTTTTTCTGATAACCGCTCCCCTGCTGGCTTAAGTAAACTACAATGAAATGGAGCACTTACTGGTAATAATACAGCTTTTTTTGCACCTTTTTCTTTCGCTAATTCACAAGCTTTTTCAACTGCATTGATTTCTCCTGAAATAACAATCTGTCCAGGACAGTTATAATTTGCTCCTTCCACGGTTCCAACATCTTGAGCTTCTTTAATAATACTGTCTACTTCTTTTCTATCCAATCCTATTATGGCTGCCATATTACCTTTTCCTAAAGGTACAGCTTCTTGCATATATTTTCCTCTCTTATTAACTAGTTTTACTGCATCCTCAAACTTCAATGCTCCTGCATAAACAAGTGCACTATATTCACCTAAACTTAATCCTGCTGTAATATCTGCCTCAATTCCATTCTGTTGAATTACACTAAGTATTGCAATAGATGTTGTTAATATCGCTGGTTGTGTGTACTCTGTTTTTACTAATTCTTCTTCAGGTCCTTCAAAGCACATTTTCTTTATATCAAATCCTAAACTTTCGTTAGCCTTTTCAAAAATATCTTGAGCAGATTTATGCTCCATAGCAATTTCTTTACCCATTCCAACATATTGAGCACCTTGTCCTGGAAAAATAAAAGCTATTTTACTCACATTACCACTCCTAAAAATCTTTTAACTTTTGTTGTATTTTTTCTGCTTCCTTCATTATATCTTCTAAAATTTCTTTACAGCTCTTAATATCTTTTACTAAACCACTAATTTGACCTGCCATTACAGAACCATTTTTCACATCACCGTCTATAGCTGCTTTTTTAAGAGAGCCTACTCCAAAGCTTTCAATAGTTTCTTTATCAGCACAATTCTTCTCTAATTCCATGAACTTTTTAGAAAATTTATTTTTAATCACTCTTACTGGATGTCCGGTACTTCTTCCTGTTGCCAATGTATCTCTATCTTTTGCTTTAATTACTTTTTTCTTGTATTCTTCATGGGCTATACATTCTTTTGAACAAATAAATCTAGTACCTAACTGTACACCCTTTGCTCCAAGTGCTAATGCTGCCATCATACCCCTTCCGTCACCAATTCCTCCTGCTGCTATTACTGGTATATCTACAGCATCAACGACCTGTGGTACCAATGCCATAGTAGTCAGTTCACCTATATGTCCTCCAGCCTCTGTTCCTTCAACTATTAAAGCATCTACATTAACTCGCTCCATTCTTTTTGCTAATGCAACCGAAGGAACCACAGGAATAACTTTAGTCCCAATCTCTTTAAACTTCTCAATATACTTACCAGGATTTCCTGCACCAGTAGTAATTACAGGTACCCTTTCATCATATAATAAATCCATTATTTCATCTACATAAGGTGATAAAAGCATAACATTTACACCAAACGGTTTATTTGTCAACTCTCTAATCTTTTTTATTTCTTCTCTTATTATTTCAACTGGGGCATTGCCACATCCAATTATTCCTAAGCCACCAGCGTTTGAAACTGCTGCTGCAAGTTCAGCAGTAGCTATCCATGCCATTCCACCTTGCAATATTGGATATTCAATTCCTAGTAAATCACAAATTTTAGTTTTTATCACTTTACTGCCTCCTTATCTATACCATTTGATTACACATGAACCCCAAGTAAGTCCACCGCCAAAACCCACAAATAAAACATTATCACCATTATTTATTTTATTTTCCTTTAAAGCTTGATCTAACGCTACTGGAATAGATGCAGAAGACATATTACCAAGTCTATCTAAGTTAATATACACCTTATCTTTGGGTAATTTCAATCTTTTTCTTGCCGATTCTATAATTCTAATATTAGCTTGGTGAGGTATTAAATAATCAATATCTTCTTTTTGTAACCCACTTCTTTCAATGGCTATATTAGACGCTTCATTCATTTTTTTTACTGCAAATTTAAACACACTGTTTCCGTCCATTTTTACGTAATGTAATCTGTTCTTAATTGTCTCCTCTGAAGCTGGTAATTTGGCACCGCCTGCAGGCTGCATTAAATAATCAGCACCAGTCCCATCTGCACCTAAGCTAATTGATAATATACCTTTATCTTTTGGCACTTCACTTAAAATAACAGCACCTGCACCATCTCCAAAAAGTACACATGTATTTCTATCCGTCCAATCAACAATTCTTGAAAGAGCTTCAGCGCTTATTAATAAAATATTCTTATAAAGACCTGATTTTATGTAACCGTAAGCTACAGACAAACCATATAAAAAACCAGAACATGCTGCTTCTAAATCAAAGGCAGCTGCATTCATACAACCAAGGCTTCTTTGAACTAAACACGCTGTCGATGGAAAGGCCATATCAGGAGTCACTGTTGTAACAATTATCAAATCTATTTGCTCTTTTTTAATTCCTGAATCTTTTATAGCATTTTCGGCTGCTTTAATAGCCATGTACGAAGTTGTTTTGTCATCATCTAATATTCTTCTTTCTTCAATTCCTGTCCTAGTCTTAATCCATTCGTCACTCGTATCTACCATATTTTCTAAATCCTTATTTGTTAATATTTTTTCTGGTAAATAGCTGCCTACTCCAATAATTCCTACACCTTTATCCTCGTTCTTCCTTACCATGTTTACCTCCTAATCTGTTTATATCTTCTTCAATCTTTTCTAAGACTTCATTTTCTACAAAAACTTTAGCTTGTCTTATAGCATTTTTTATAGCTTTTGCATCCGAACTACCATGTGCTTTTATTACTGCTCCTTTTACACCTAATAATGGAGCGCCACCATACTCTGTATAATCTAAACGCTTTTTAAATCCTTTTAAACCTGATTTAAGCATTAAAGCTCCTAATTTAGTAAAAAATGACTTGGTAATTTCTTTTTTTAATAATGAGAAAATTTCCATAGCTAACCCTTCAGTAAGCTTTAAAACAGTGTTACCTACGAATCCATCACAAACTAATACATCAGCTTTACCTTTTGGAAGTTCTCTAGCTTCTATGTTCCCATAAAAATTTAAATCTGATTCTTTTAATAGTTTATATGTTTCTTTTGTTAATTCATTACCTTTTCCTTCTTCAGTTCCTATATTTATTAATCCAACCTTTGGTCGTTTAATACCTAATACCTTCTCAGCATAAACTGAACCCATAATTGCAAATTGATGTAAATATTTCGGCTTGCAGTCTGCATTTGCTCCTGCATCTAATAATAAAGATATACCATTGGAAGTTGGGTACACTGGAGCTAATGCAGCTCTTTCTATCCCTTTTATTCTACCGACCACAAACAAACCTCCGCTTAACAATGCTCCAGTATTGCCAGCTGAAATAAAAGCATCCGCTTTTTTTTCCTTTACTAATTTTAACCCTTTGACCATTGAAGAGTCTTTCTTTCTTCTTATTGCTCTAACAGGTTTATCTTCATTTTCTATTACTTCCTCTGCATGAACTATTTCTATTTTATTGCTATCAAGTTGATATTTTTCTAACTCCTTTTTTATCATTTCTTCTTTTCCAACTAAAACAACATTAACTCCATACTCTTTTACTGCATCAACACTTCCTTTAACAGTAACTTCAGGAGCATGATCTCCCCCCATAGCATCCACAACAATCTTCATGTTACCCCTCCTATAATTCTTGGTCAACTGAAACAAGTATGAACTTACCTCTGAAAACCTGCTCTTGTCCAACGTAAGTAAATACATGTACAAAATATTTATTACTTCTCACTCGTGTAACTTGTGCCTTAGCTATCAGCTTTTGTCCTGCATATACAGGCTTTTTATATTTAATATTTGCTACCCCTGTAAGGGCTACATCAGCATCTATCACAGCCATAGCTAATGTTTCAGCCTGTGAAAAAATGTGATGTCCTCTAATAATATTTGTCTTTTCAAATGCCATATCAGTGTTTGTTTCTAATATAGATATACCGTTTTTTCCTAATGATAAATCTACTAGTTCTCCTACTATTTCCGTTCCTCCGATACTTCTAACCTTTGTATAGTTCTTTTCTGCAACCTTTTTTATTCTCTGTCTTAATTCTGGTATACCTAATTCCAATCTATCTAGTCTTATCGTTTGTATACTAACATTAAACATTTCTGTTAATTCTTCATCTGTTAAAAACGGGTCTTCTTTTAGTTTTTCCTTCAACAATCTCTGTCTCTCTTTTTTTGGTATTCTCTTACCAGCCATGTTTTCACCTCTATTAACACTTACGTTTAGTACCTGTTACTAATACATAGTATATATTACTGACTAACAAAATTCAAGTCTTTTTTCTTGAATTGTTAATAATTAATCTAATTCTATAACCTCTATCTTAATATATACTAACGTAAAAAAGATTTACAAAAAATAAAAAAGATAGTGAATTAATCACTATCTTTTTCAAATGCTATTAATCAACTGAAATTACTTCCTTATTTTTATAATATCCACATGCTCTACATACTCTATGTGGTAACTTAGGCTCATGACATTGTGGACATTCTACAAAAGTTGGATTTGACATTCTTTCATTTGATCTTCTTCTTTTATCTCTTCTTGCTTTTGATGTTTTACGCTTAGGTACTGCCATTCCTAACACCTCCTTATATCAGTCAAATAACTCTTTAAGCTTTTCTAGACGTGGGTCAACATTATCTACTTCACAATTACATTCGCCTTCATTAAGGTTTTTACCACATTTCGGACATAAGCCCTTACAATCATCTTTACACAATACCCTCATTGGCAGAGAAAGATTCACAAATGTAATAACAATGTCCTCTAAATTAAATTTGCCTTCACTATGATAAATAATCACTTCATATTCGTCAATATCTTCATTTTTACCCACTATTTTCGCAGATATTTTAGTTTCTACTTTATTTTTAAATTCTTTTAAGCATCTGGCACAATTTTCGCTATAAATGTAAATTAATTTACCACTTAAAAATATACCATCATCTGTATTGTATATGTCAGCTTTTATTTCTATAGGTTCTAATATTTCAAGATCTCTGCCATTAACTGATATGTTATCAATAGTAAGCTTTTCATCAATTTCCTGGTGTATTTCTACACCTTGCAAAAGTTCATTAATATCCACTTTCAATTTTTTCACCTCTAAAATATCGCCAGATTCCATTATAAAAGGGTATTACTATTTTGTCAAGAAAAATCTATATTTCTACTGACCAATGTAATACTACTTAACTAGCTCCATAGTATCTCTAGCTATCATAAGCTCTTCATTTGTAGGTACTACCAACACTTTAACTTTAGAGTCTTCTGTACTAACTATTGTTTCTTTACCTCTTACATTATTCTTCTCTTTATCTATTTTTATACCCATAAATTCTAATCCTTCACAGATAGCTTCTCTTGTTTCTGGTGAGTTTTCACCTAGTCCTGCTGTAAATACTAAAACATCTAGTCCACCCATTAATGCTGAGTAAGCACCTACATATTTCTTAACTCTACTGTTAAACTTATCTAAAGCTAATTTTGCTCTTTCTTTTCCTTCTTCTGCTGCTTCTTCAATATCTCTAAAGTCACTACTAACTCCAGAAATTCCTAAAACACCTGACTTTTTATTAAGTAAGTTATTTACTTCTTCTAAACTTAAATCTTCCTTCTCCATAATAAATGGAACAATAGCTGGATCTATATCTCCACTTCTAGTTCCCATCGCTAAACCTTCTAATGGTGTAAAGCCCATACTAGTATCTATAGATTTTCCTTGTTTCACTGCCGCTAAACTAGCTCCATTACCTAAGTGACAAGTAACAATATTGACATCTTCCATTTTATCTCCTAAAATTTCAACAGCTCTATTTGCTACATATTTATGAGATGTTCCATGGAATCCATACTTTCTTATTCCATGCTTTTCATATAATTCATAAGGTAATGGATATATATATGAAGACTCTGGCATAGTTTGATGGAATGCAGTATCAAAAACTGCCACCATTGGTACTTCTGGCATTAATTCTTTGCACGCTTCAATCCCCATAATGTTAGGCGGATTATGTAATGGTGCTAATTCTGCACATTCCTCAATAGCCTTCATTACTTCATCATCAATTACTACAGAACGTGCAAACTTTTCTCCACCGTGAACAACCCTGTGTCCCACAGCATTAATCTCATCCATTGAACCTATTGCACCATGGTTAGAATCCACTAGAGCATCTAATACAATTTCTAATGCTACTTTGTGGTCAGACATTGGCTTTTCAATAACTACTTTTTCTTTATCCTTAGCAGTATGTTTAACTCTTGAACCTTCAATTCCAATTCTCTCAGCTAATCCTTTTGCTAATACTTCTTCATTAGTCATATCAATTAATTGATATTTTAATGAAGAACTTCCACAGTTA
>NZ_ARZA01000144.1 GCF_000387765.1 Caldisalinibacter kiritimatiensis | reverse complement strand
TTCTTCTGCATTATCTACTTTATTAGACTGATTTATTTCGTCTTTAATTTCAGCTAATGCTTGTTCTAATTTTATAACTCTACGAGTTAAATCTTTTATCTCTTTATTTAATTCACTTTTGTCCCTTTTTCTTATTTCTTTCTCATATATTTCCTTTGTCCTTCTTGGGCTAGAAGAAATATTTGATTTGTCCGTTTTTTTTTCCTGTATATTTTCTATTTTTTTTAAAGGCACTTCATCAACATTATTTAAAGGGCCAAATCCCATAAGAGATAACTCAGGATACGCTTTTCCAAATGAATAATTTAATTTATAATCACTTTTAATATTCTTTTCATTAGTATTAAATTTATATCTCAATAAGTCTACTTTTTTTGATTCCTTCCATAAGAATGGATTTGACCAATTTTCTCCTTTATCAATAGAATAACAGCTCATTAAGTTATCATGTTCAATCCAAGCTATCCACAATTTGTTGTCATATTCAATAAATGTTGGATAAGAACAATTTGCAGGATTAGAAACTACCCTTTCTAATTCTTTTTCATATTTTGTATCAACTTTATCAAATTTTTCATACTTTATTACTAGATTACCATTATGATATTCACTATAAACTAAATGCAAATCACTATCTACTAGCTTAATAATATCTAGATATAACTTATTAGTAGCATTTGATGTAAGTTGTATATTGTCACTCCACTCATTTTTTAATACATCATAAGATTTTATAAACACTTGTTCTTTATTATTAACTAAATTACAATATGCAAATACTAATTTGTTGTTTAACTTTATTATCCGAAATGGATTTAATATATCTCGTTTAGATATAGTAACTATTTCATTAGAAGCTATATCTCCATTATAAATACTATGTATTACTTTATAGCTACTTCTGTCTTCTTCTAAAGGTATACAATAAAACAAATGTAATTCATCATTACACCAAACAACATTTAAATTAAATAAATCTTCATTTTCTTTTAATGTTACTGTATCCCATAAACCATTAACCAGTGTTAGTAAAATTAATGAATTATTATTATCTTTACATGCTAAATAAATTCTATCTTTCTCGTCTATTGTTGCATCAAATTCTAATGAACTATCTTCTATAATAACTCTTTTTTCAACAGAATCAAGAATTCTATCGAAAAAAATAAATACTACTCCTTTGTAATCCCAAACAAAATTATACAGATTAGATTTACTATCTGTTATTAAACAACTTGTTTGGCTTGAAAACGCCATAATATCACCATCCCATTTTTCAATTCCTACATAATATTTATATTTATTTCTTCTATAATATATTACATATTTGTACAAATATAGTAGCACAAATTGTTGTTTAGAATATACTGAAAGTAGGAAAGGATATTCCAAATATAGCTATAAAGGAGGAAAAATAAATGAAATGTGAAAATAAATCAGATTTACTAAACTTATCTATAACTGAAAAATGCTGTACTGGTGAAACAGGTTGTGAATTTGATGGGACATTAAGAAATGTTAGAGCTGAATCGATATATACACAAAAGGTATATGATGCAGCTTTGTTTAACCTTCAAGCATTAAGAACTATAACTGAAGCACCATTTAAACCTGCATTAGGTCCTGGAGCAAGAATTATCAAAGTAACAGACATAAGATGTAAAAAATTTTTTAATCCTGAAAATATTGATGACCCAGCTAACTTAACAGTAACTCCAAAGTCAACAATTTCTGGTGCTAGTTTTGTAAAAGACGCTTGTAGTGACCCTGTAGAAGTTGTAGGTCCTGATGGCATGTTTAGTGAAAAAATTATTTACACTGACACTCAAGCATGTGATGAAAAAGGTAAAGGAACGCCGGTGTTTGGTTCTCAAGTAGTTAAAATTTCAGGTAATGTAACAGTAGAAATAGATGTTATATTCACAGATAATTGTGATAAAAGATGTAAAGCTACTTTAGTAGGGGATATACAAATCGCACCACCAAAACATCCACTTAGTTTAACAAACTTCTTCGAACTTTGTATTCCATCTGTATTTGATACAGCATTTTTACCACGATTCGCAGAATTTTGTAATTTAATCTGTGAACCAAGATTAGCAACTAATAGTATTATGAGAGACATCGACGTAGATCCAATTACTGGCACTGTAAAAGTTAACTTAATAGTTGCACTATGCATAACTTGTGAAAAGAAAATAATTGTTCCTGTTCAGTTATGTGTACTTTCTACTGGTTTCCCAGTACTTCAAGCTGAAACTGCTCCTATATGTACAGCATTCCCAACTTTATTCCCAGAACAAATTGATGAAGATAAAGGCCATTGCTGTAGTACTGAATCTGAATTAGATACAGAATAGTTTAAAAGCGGCCTATTAAAGGGCCGCTTATCTTCTTAATCTATAACATCTATTATATGTATATTTTTTTCTTTAAGTAAATCTACATATTTTTCGTCTACCTTAACAACAGGTCTAGTAGGTAGCTCTCTATGAACATATACTATCTCACCTATTTCATAGGTGCTTAACTTAACTATATTACCTACATAAAACTTAGAAATATTATTTAAAAATAAAAATGATATCCTTGGGTCTAAAACACCAAAGCTATTATTGTTTATAAGCTCAGCCACTGTAAAAGGAGATTCCTTTTCCTTGTATACTCTATCAGAAGTCATTGCATCAAATATATCACATACAGCTATAATTTTAGCAAATTCATGTATTTTTTCTGACTTCACTCTTAACGGATATCCACTTCCATCTTCACGTTCATGGTGTTGTAAAGCACCCAAAGCAATATTCTTACTTATCCCTATTGTATTATTTAATATATTATATCCATATATAGTATGCTTTTTTATAATTTCAAATTCCTTTTCAGTTAATTTACCTGGCTTATTTATAATATCTTGTGGTATTTTCATTTTACCTATGTCATGAAATAATCCTGCAAGAGCTAATTGCTTTAACTCAACTTTACTGTAATTAAGCCATTTCCCCACCATAGTAGCTAACATACTTACATTTAGTGAATGACTAAATGTATAATCATCATTTTCCTTTAACCTTCTTAGTCTTCCTAGTATATTGTTATTTTTTATAAGTTCTTCTACTATATTGTCTACTGTATCGCTAATTTCAGTAATTATAATTTTCTTTCCTAGTCGCACATTATTTAATATATCTTTAGTTTTATGTACTAATTTTTTATGTGCTTTACAAAATTTTTCATCTTGTATTAGTACATAATCCTTTTTATGACTAACTTTTTCTAATATATCAATATATTCAATTCCGTTATTCTTTATATGTATGATATTTTTCTTATTCAAAACTGTACCACTTTTTAACAGAATAATGCCACTTTGAATATTCTCTACATCTTTTTTTAAAACCATTCCAGGTTCTACATTATCTATATGAATAAGCGCCAAGTTATCACCTACCCAATTCTTATATTCTTATATATAACTTCGACACTTATCTCCTAACTCCTTTGTTATTAACCATTTTTTACAGCAAAAATCTTATCAAAATGTTTACCTACTAAAATAGTTAATAATATGGCAACTGGAACTCTTATACCTAATAATAACCATCCATTAGCACCCATAGCAACAAAAAGAAGTGTATCTTCTATAACCGAGTGACAAGCTATTAAAAAAATCATTAAAAGATATAAATCTTTTTTTGATAGCTCTCCTTCTTTTGCACTCTTTATTATAACTCCTGCTCCATAAGCTAGTCCTAAAAATAAACCTATTATAAGAGGAAAAGTTGATTTTTTGGATATTCCTAAAAGCTTTGAAAGAGGTTGCAGTAAATTTGATATTTTATCTAAAATTTTAAAATCTTTAAGTAACTCCATTATTATCATAAGAGGTATTACTATCTTTGCTATGGTGAATATAGACCTTAAACTACCAAACAAACCTTCTTTTATGATATCTATAACGTAATCCAAGTTGCAATCCTCCTCTATGACCATTAAACAAATAAATCCTTAGTTTTATAAGCTCTGTAAGCTTGAACTATAGCTAATACAGTCAGTATAACTGATAATATTGGTGGTACAATAACTAACATTTTTGCTAAAATAGGTGACACCCCTGAACTACTTATAGTATCTGCTACTGCTTTTTGATAATTAGAAATAGCATAAATACCGTATCTAATCCAAACAAATGATGTCATTAAAGCTACTGGTATAACTGCTAAACTTAACAAAAATCCTGTTTGTGACCTGTTTTTTAATCCTCTTATACCTAAAAAGATAGGTACAAAGAAAATAGCAGGTAAAATGAAACCAAAATATTGAGGTGATAATGCTAAAAATAAAATTGATGTAAATAAATAAATTCTAAAGTATTTATTAATATAATTTGTTATTCCAGTAAAATCTCCTTTTGCAGCTTTTAAATATTTAATATAATAAGCTATTTTCCCATTTAATTCCTTTGGATTAGCTTTTGCTTTAAATTCTTTTTGTAATTCTTTGCCTTTTTTAACCAAAGACTTGTATACTTTATTTAATTCTTCAGTTATTTCAATTGTCTTATATTCTTCTTTTAAGGATTGTAATTCTTTAAAATAACTATCTTTTTTCTTTTGTGTTAATAACTTAGTTTTCTGTACTTTACTTGTTATTTCTTCTAAAATGCTAATTAATTCTGTCGTATTCATAATATACACCTCTTTTTTTAAAAGAATATTATAGTTATATTATACCTCATCAATATGTATTTTACTAAAAAATCCCCATCCACAGATGGGGATTTTTTTATTAAGCATTGTTTTTCTTAGCTTCTCCTTTTAATAAAGCATTTAAAGTAACACCTATAGCTATAAATATCATAGACCAAACAGTTATCATAAAGCCCATTGCAATTCCTGTCATTTAATTATCCCTCCTTACGGACTTATCGACGTACTAATACTTTATCTTGTTCAAGTTCTTCACTGTATTTATCTTTAATTGATTTATAAGCTTGTATAAAACCTACTATTAAAACTGCAAATATAACTACTCTAGCACCTTGAACCCACGGTACTAATTCTGGTTTATCTGCAACAAATGAAGGTACTAATTTAAAGTAACCTGCTTCAATATAGTCCTTTGTAGAGAATATTAGTAATATAGCAGCTGCTATTGGAGTTATTCCCTTCATGAATATTTTATAGAACCACGTTGGTACTTTCCAGTATCCACCTCTATTTAATTCTTCTAATGCTCTATCTCCCATTAGCCATCCTGCTACTACTACTTCAACAAATCCAAGAACTAATAATAGATATATACCTACCCAGTTATCTACTTCAGTTAGATATACTAAATCTGCTGTTTTTGTTAACATTGGCTCAAGGGCAATTGGCATTCCAACTACTATATATCCAAAGAATATAATCCATGATGCTTTCTTTCTTGGAATTCCTAAGTCTTCTTCAACTAAAGCTGTTAAGTAGTTAAACAATGCTATAGCTGAAGTAAATCCAGCAAAGAATAATAGTAAGAACCATAGTCCACCAAATAATTGTCCTGCCGGCATTGCTCGGAAAACGTTTGGCAATGCGATAAATGAAAGTCCTACACCTTGACCTAATCCTTCAGGTCCTAGGAAAGCGTATGCAATAGGAATAACCGCAGTACCTCCTAAGATTACTTCAGCAAACTCATTAAGTGAAACAGTAGTTAATGCTGAAACTACTACATCATCATCTGGTTTTAGATAAGAAGCATAATTAGCTATAATACCCATACCAATTGATAAAGTGAAGAATACCTGACCTGCTGCTGCTATTGCAGATTTCCAATTTAGTTTGCTAAAGTCTGGATTCCAAATGTAATTTAATCCTTTAAATGATGACCAGTCTGGATTAACTGGACTTCCTAAAGTTAATGCTCTTATCGCTAATGCAATACCAAATACGTATAGTACTGGCATCATTAGCTTAGCCCAAGACTCAATACCTTCTTGAATTCCACGCATAACTGCTAATGCTATTCCTACAAGGGCTAATACCCAGAATATAAACACTTTTGGACTTTGTATAAAGTTTACGAAAACTTCACCTGTAGACTGAGCAGCGTCCATATATCCTCCAGTAATTGACAAATAACCATAACCTAAAGTCCATCCAATAATTTGGCTATAATAAGATGTAACTAGTAGTGTTACTGCAAAAGCGAAGGCTCCTGCTACAGCCCCTATAATAGCTGCTTTTCTCGGATTAACACCTTCTCTAGCTTGTAAGTACACCATAGGTCCTATTGTCCCATGGCCATACTTACCACCATAACGTCCAAGATTCCATTCAACTAACATAATAGGAATACCTATCATAATAAGTGCAATAAAATAAGGAATTATAAATGCTCCACCACCATTGCTGGCAGCCTGATACGGGAATCTCCAAAAGTTACCCAATCCTATCGCATTACCTGCCATCGCTAGAATCAGACCAATCTTAGAGCCCCAACTCTCTCTTTGATTTTCCATAGTCGTCCCCCTCCGTGTTTAAAATTTTCTGAATTATCTTTATTATACGACATCCTTCGACTTTTTTCAACGTTTTTTTGCATGGTAATGTTTTCCCAGTGCTCAAATACCGATATTTTCTAAAACAAAACCAATTATTAAAAAAAGTTAACAAATACACTTAGGGGGTATGTGTATGTATTATAGGACAATATTTAATATTATTCCTGAGATAAATGCTAAGGATAATCTTAAAATCAATACTATTAATACATTTACTCCAGTATTTTTAGCTACAGCCGTTTCTACGAAAAGACTATGTGAAAATGATAGCATAACTGCAATTATTGTTATCTCTTTTACAGATAGTGTAATTGACGCTACAGCTCCTATTGCAGCATATAAGTTTACAACGTTTCCTAAAACAATTATTATTGCTGCTTCACCAGGTAATCCTACTAAGTTCATAATAGGAGAAAACAAATACGATATCCATTCGATTGCTGGAGTTTGTTTTAAAATTGTAACAAATATATATACTGGTATAATAATCTTAGTTAACATCCATGTAGTCTTTATACCACTCTTTAAACCATTCGATAGTGAGTTTATGCACTTATTTATTAGACTATTGTTCACATTATCTATTGTTTCTTTCTTCATATTTTCATCCCTTTTTTATCACATCATTATAACATAGCTTTTTTCATATATATAATTTTATCTAAATATAACGATAAAATAAAGTTTTGTTACAAAAAAGAAACAAAGTAGCCTTTTAGACTACTTTCTATGCCAACTGCTCATCATTATTATTTTTTAATTTGTTAGTCCATTTACCACATTTATCACCATATCTAGCTACTATTTTTTTATCAGCATATATTTCTACCACTTCACACATATTTGCACAATCGCTACACTCAAATCCTTTTACTTTGTAATTAATATCAGAGATATCCATACCTTTGAAATTAGTTTTCCCTGTTTTCTTAACCTTCTCTTTAGCCATTATAGCAGAACCAATTGCTCCCATCACATCATGATTTTCAGGAACATATACTTCTGTATTAAGTGCATTTTCAAAGGCCCTTTTTATTCCTACATTAGCTGCAACTCCTCCTTGGAACACAATAGGTCCAGTTATTTCTTTACCTTTACCCACATTATTTAAATAATTCCTAACTAGAGCGTCGCAAAGTCCGTTTATAATGTCCTCTTGATTGTGCCCTAGCTGTTGCTTATGAATCATATCGGATTCAGCAAAAACCGCACACCTACCTGCTATCCTCACTGGATTTTTTGACTTTAATGCTAATCTTCCAAATTCCTGTATATCTAATCCCAATCGAGCTGCTTGCCTATCTAAAAATGAACCTGTCCCCGCAGCACATACTGTATTCATTGCAAAATCAGTAACAATGCCATCTTTTAAAATAATTATCTTAGAATCTTGCCCTCCTATTTCTAAAATTGTTCTTACATCAGGTACATAGTTCAATGCAGCTATCGCATGTGATGTTATCTCATTTTTTACAATGTCGGCTCCTACTATAATACTTGCCAGATATCTACCACTCCCTGTAGTACCTACCCCTTTTATTCTAAATTCATCATTTTCCTGTCTAAGTTCCCTTAAACCTTTCTGTAAAACTCTTATAGGTTTCCCCTGGGTTCTTAAATATTTTTTTGATACTACCTTATTATCTTCATCCAACAAAACTACATTAGTGCTTACTGAGCCTACATCAATTCCCAAATAATAACTTTTCAATATTTTTATCCTCCTTTCTCTTTTTTAGTAAGTCTACAAAAGCTTCTAACCTAGTTAAATAACCAGCCTCGCCGGTCATTTCATCCACAATAAGTGTCATTATTGGTACCCCATAATCCCTCTGTATAGCTGGTAATATACTTTCAGCTACTATTTCAGGCATACAGGTTAAAGGTAATAGTTGAATGATGCCATCATACCCTTCTTCTGCATAAATAACAGCACTCCCTACTGTCTCTCTTCCGTGGCCACCTACCATAGCTTTAAGATATGGTTTAGCAGCTTCTATCTTTTTATTTTCTTCCTTTGAGCCTATTGGCCCTGAAAACAAATGATGTTTTACCCACTTTGTAGGAGTAAGAGATTTATCAACTTCTACCCCTAGATGACCTAATTTTCTTTCAATCTCTAAATTAACAAAAGGCTCTATGATTGTATATATTTCTCCAACTATACCTACTTTATATACTTCTTTATTCTTTTCAATTTCAACATTTTCTAACTTTTCCCTTGCATATTTTATTTTATCTATAATTTGTTCTACTCCATATACTTTTCTAACTTCTCTATGGAATTCATCAATAATCATATCTACTTCATAACCATTGATAGCTCTAGGTCTCTTTTTATTTGCTATATCAGTTAGCTCATCTACTTTCTCTAGAACCTTCTTACCTCTAACCAAACTTCTTAAGATTTTAGCCACATTTTTTGTATTTGTAGCCTTCATTATTCTTTTTACTAACTCCATAGGTTTACCATCAGGCGGGTCAAATACTATTATTTCAACATCATATCCTAAATCATGCAGTATTTCTTTTTCTATTACTGAATAATAACCAAATCTACAGGGACCACAGCTACCAGTTATTAATATAGTATCTGCACCTTTTTCTATACTCTCAATGTAATTTCCAATGTTTATCTTGAATGGTAGACAGATAGTTTCAGGTGAGTATTTAGTACCTAATTCTAAAGTTTTTTTACTACATTTAGGAGGTACTATCACCTCATTACCTAAATCTTCAAGTAGTGCTTTAGCAGCTACATATACATTACCCATGTGTGGAAAAGTAATCTTCATTTTTCAACCTCCATTTAATCATGTCTAAGAAAGCTTCTAACCTTGTATTTATTCCAGCTTCACCAGTATGCTCATCTATTGTTAAAAGGGTAAATGGTATTTTTCTTTGCTCAGCTTTCCTCTGTACTAAATCTATCAAGATGGAATCTAAACCGCATCCAAATGAAGATACATATATCATTCCATTTACCTTTTTTTCTTCCATAACAGCAAATGCAGAACCAACTATTTTTCTTCCAAAGCTCCAAAACATTCTTTTAGGAAGTTTTGAAGAGTAATAGTTTGCTTTTTTAACATCTACCATTTCTGGTGTTATAATTTTTACATTTTTACTTTTTAATTTGTTTATTAAATTCATACTTATATGTTCATCATAAATATTATAAGGATGTCCTATAACCATAATGGTAGCTTCAGATTTAGTAACCTTGTTATTAGTGTTAAAAAAACTATTATACATTGTAATAGCCTCAATAGGTATAACACCTTTACTTATTAAATTTTGATATCTTTTGTAATGGTTTAATGCATCATTATAAGCTGAGTAAACCTTAAACATATTTGAAGTAAAATACTTACCTGCATTTATAACTGCTTTAGCAAGATTCAATTTAGAGTTCCTCAAATTTATTTCTACATCAATAATAGGAGGTAAATCTTCTATAGAGTTTTTAACCATTTCTGGTAGTCCTAAAAACTTAGGGCATATAAACTCTTTTTTCTTTACACTGACTAGTCTTGGTATAAACAAATAATCAACTTTATCTTTTAAATCCTTTACATGACCATGAAAAACTTTAACAGGCAAACATGCTTCATCTACACATGCTGATACACCTGAATCTAATATTTTTTTATTAGTCTTAGATGACAAAACAACCTCTGCTCCAAGGTTATTTAAAAATTCTTTCCACAAAGGATAGTAGTCATAAAAAAGAAGTCCCTGTGGAACACCAACTCTATAAGACATATAATCCCTCCAATCCTACTTTATATTATGAACAATTAATTCATATAATATAACTAAAAAAAGACCCTTTGTTTAGGGGCCTTTTAGGTTAATTTATTTTTTTTATATTCTTGTATGATACTACTTACTTGCTCTATTGAATAAATTATATCTTCTCTTTTTGTATTTAGTTCCATACTATTTTTAATATATTGAAAAAACTCTTCAGGGCCTATAAACGGCTTGTTTAACGCAGCAAGTAGCTTTTTCATCCTTACTTTTCTTTGCATATTACCCATATCTTTTATGTTTCTATTAATAAACTGAATAAAGTTATCTATAGCCTGTTCTAAATAGTCTAAATCAACTTTTTCTATATCGTTAACTATTAACATTTCTTCTTTTTCGAGATAAGTATCATTATATAGTGCTAATACATTTTGAGTTTTTATTAATAAGTTATTTAGTTCTTTATCAACCCTCTTATTTCGTCTGTGATATTCATTAGTAATCGCTTGAAAATTAATATTACTTTCATTCATACGTTTTTTTATTGTATCTATATTTTCTTCACAAATATCTTGAATATTGTTTTTATTTTTTACGTCTTTATTTATTATGTATCCTTTCCATATTTGTATAAACTTTTTAACCTCTTCTATTTTAAAAGTATTATAATGTTCAAGCATTTTACTAATAATTATTAATCGATTTATTATTAATCCACATTCTGTTATAAGGTTTATTAAGTTATGTATTTTAAAAATATAATTAGTAGTTAACTCATAAATGTTTTCAATTTCTTCAATTGACGAATTTTTAAAATCAAAGTTTTTAGCTTTCTGTGCTTGTGTAAATAACTCAGAAAATTTTTGTCCATATTTTAAGTCTAATGCTCCATTAAAAATAGATTTATACCTATCTATTATTAGATTAGCTTTCTTCTTACTAAACTGTTTTAATTCTCTAGTTAAGGTTTGCTTTACTAAATCATAAAACTTATTTTTAGAGATTCTAAAAGGTACCACATTTATTATCCTTGAAGCTTTTGGATATAACGTATTAATATCTTCAACTAAGAAATTATAGATATTTCTATAAAACTCCTCTAAGTTTATGTTTAAATATTTATATTTATTATCACTTCTGTATTTATCTTTCATAACTAAAATATGTGCTAATTCATTTGAATAGGATAATTCTGTTAAATAACACGATAATCCTTCTATTAAATCTATTGCTTCTTTTCTTAAAGACTTAAAGCAATCTATTTTCAATTCATCTTCAATGTCATTTAAATTAACAATTATATCTATGTTTTTTATTTTTTCTTGTATTTTTTCATATAAATTTAATATTTCTAAACCATCTTTTTCAAGTTCTTCAATTACTTTTTTATTCTCCTCAAATACATTCTCTAATTCTAAAGACTTATAGAATATTTCGTAAAATGTAATTTGACCTATATCCTCTATTTGTTTCTGATTTAATTTTACAATTTCTTGACGCAATTCTTCATCTGTCATTTTTTTAGTTTTTGATTGTATTTCCTTTATTTGTTTTTCCATATTATCTCCCCTCATTTTTATCTCGTAGTGTCAAAAGTTTAGAGTAAAATTGACACTCAAATATTGAAATTTAAATAATATATATTTGTTTTAGTGTCTCCCCCC
>NZ_ARZA01000143.1 GCF_000387765.1 Caldisalinibacter kiritimatiensis | reverse complement strand
AAAATTAGGCTATTCGCTGTTCGCCTTTCGCTTTTCGATAATAATTCTATAAACATTTTTCTACTTTTCAAACCTGTATTTAACTTAATTACAACCTATAATGTAAATATACTTTCTTATATAATAAAAAGAAACGACCAAGAACTGGTCGCTTTATTCTTCCTCTTCTTCACCTACTAACTTAGGCTGTTGTACATCTTGAATATAGCTTTCACTTATAAGTGGGTCTGCTGTAATATAATCCTCATCTTCCTCTTCTATATTCTCTTCTTTGAATTGTGATAGAGATAATATTATTTCATTATCATCATTTAATACAGTTATCTCTTCTCCAAATTCAACATCTCCCACCTTTAGGTTGCTTCCTAATGCTAAATCAGCTATATTCACTGACACTGACTTAGGAATATCATATGGATAACATTCTATATCTAATCTTTGTATTTGTTGCTGTAAAATAGCGTCATTACTTAATGTTGCTTTACCTGTTATCATAATAGGTACAGAAGTATGTATTTTTTCTGCAGCATTAACCTGCTGTAAATCAATGTGTAATATATTTTGGTCTACAGAATCCCGTTGTACTTCTTTAATCATTGCAGGATATTTGGTACCGTTTATATTTACGTTTACTAATGCATTTGAGCCATAATTTCTTAAGATACCTTCGATTTCTCTTTTATCAATTTCTAATGGATAATTAGTCAAATGCCTTCCATATATTACCCCTGGGATTTTGTCCCTATTTCTTATTCTGTTACATGCATTGCTACCAAATTCATTCCTTAAACTGCAATTTAACTCTACGTTCACTAAATCATCCCTCCTTGTTTATTTCTTTAATTAAGTATCTCCATTAAGCTTTATTTTTAAACAAAGAGGGAAAACAAAATCGGCTAAAGTCGATTTGTTAGTTAGTAGCTCGTTGTTAGTAGTTATTAGCCTTTTATTTAGTTCTTAGTTCTCAGGACAATATTGGAAAAAATTAAGCTATTCGATGTTCGCCTTTCGCTTTTCGCTTTTCGATAATAATTCTATAAATATTCTCTCTGCCTTTAAAACTTATATTCACTTAATTACAACCTATAATGTAAATATACTTTCTTTAACAATAAAAAACCGTGGATTAGCTATCCACGGTTTTTTATTTATCCGATAAATCCCCTTACCCTTTTGAATTTTCATAATTTATTATGCTTATATTAAATATCTAATATACTCTTACTACTTTCATATATAGGTGTATCTTGTTGTTCAGTGTCGTCAGTCTGTTTTGTAGTAGAAGTTAAAGTCCCTATTATTTCATTAGGATTATTTAATACTTCTACACCACTATCTTCTGGTATATTTAAATCTGATACCGTTATATATTCTCCAAATTTTAATTCTGATATATCAACATCAATAGATTTAACTATATTTTTAGGTAAACATTGTATATCTAATTCTACTAACTGTTGTTGGAAAATAGAAGTAGAAGACTCAACCTTCTCTCTTCCTATCAAATTAATAGGTACTTGTAATTTTATCTTTTCATCCTTAGATAATTGCTGAAAATCTATATGCAAGAAATTGTCCTTAGTAATATGTCTTTGAACTTCTTTTATTATGGTTGTAACTACTTTTCCGTCTATTTCTAGGTCTATTGTAGTCTTATATCCATGTCTGTTTAATACTTTTTCTAATTCTACTTCTTCTACTTTTATTTCTTTAGTTTCCTTGTTGTGGCCATATACTACTGCAGGAACAAACCCCTTTTTCCTTATTTTTTTACATTTCCGTCTTCCAATTGTATCCCTAACTTCAGCCTTTAATTTTGGTGACCCCATAAAATTCCCCCTTTTGTTGTTTATAAAATACGGTATATATATATTAAAGCAGAAAATTCAGAAAAATTCAAATGTTGTATAAATTTATATAGTTTGTTTATATTGGTTTTTCTTTATTTTTATTAATAAATATGTAATCCTCGACTATTACCATATCTATATAAGAAAATCTATAACTGAGTATTTATAATTGGTATAATTGACATTGTAATAGATAGTGTAAACAATACTATTACTGTTATTATTGTGATTATAGGAATAAAATATATAAGAGTTGCTTTTCCTCCACTCATAGAATATGTTTCTTTTATTGCAAATATCTTTAATACTATCATCCATATACTAATTCCTATAGTGAATATAATGCTAATCTGTTGTAAATCTACAGCCACTAAAATAGCAAATATTATACTAGAAATTAAAGATGGTATACTTGCAAAGGCTAAAGTAGTAAATAATCCTTTCCCGTTCCCACTATAACCAAAAAATTCACACAGTAAATTTAAAATAGAAACTGATACAAAATGAAATATAGGTGTTAAAATCATAGTTGCAAATACTCCTAAAGCTATAATTACTGGCATCATTTTTAATATAGTATTTAATTTTAAAAAAGTTGCTCCTGTTCCAAATACTTTAATAAAATAATTCTTATTAAATATGAGTAAAGTGGATATTACTGACATACCAACCAATGCAATAATACCTTGCCACACCGACGGAGCATTTGAAATCTCTCTAAATGTACTTCTTGGTCTTACTATAACACCATAAATCCTTTTAAAAAAACTCAAGTTAATCCCCCTTTATATTGTATAATTTTTACAATCACTCTAATTATATCAATTTATATTTTAGTAAGCAATAGGAACAAAATCGACTTCACCGATTTATTAGTTAGTGGTTAGTAGCAAGTAGTTAGTAGCATTTTAATCAGCTCTTAGGTCCTTAACATTATTTTTTCCTTGTTTCAACCCAAGTATATAGCATGATTATAGCATACACAGTAAATATACTTTCCTATACAATAAAAATAGCCCCTATAAAGGACTATTATGCAAAACACTATTATATTATATACTGTACAATCAATATAAGTAGAATCCCAGGAACCCCTAAAACCCCAACAATCAAAGCTGTTATAGGGTTAACTCCAATGTGAATTCCAATAAATCCACCAATAAAATTCAAGAGTATTAAAACAACTCCTCCGATTATTCCATTAATTATAAGCTTAAAAATAAATTTCAAAGGAATAAGAATAAGCCATCCTATTATGAACAACAAAAGTATACCAACAAAGTATGCCACAATTACACTTACCTCAAGTCCCATCCCCACAAAATCACCTCTATTACAAGCCCTTTATATTAAATATATAAAATCATAGATAAAAATATTACATGCTTTTTTTGTTTATTTCCAAACCTTCTTTTCTTGCTTGTTTTAATAGATATATATATTTTTTTCGTGCTGCTTCTATATTAAAAACTGCATAGTCTATTAAATCTGGGTCTGTAACACTTTTAAAATATAATTCTGCATTTACCCATTCAGTATGAGCTTCCTTTAGTTTATTCAGTAAATCCGTATCCTTTTCTTGGTTAATAATTTTATTTCTTATATTTACAATAAACTCTTTAAAATTGTTAGTATCCTTTATTTTTTTATCCTTTTTATACAAAGTTGTTTCTTCCATTTTCTATTCCCCCTATAAGTGTTTTATCTGTATTATTGACAAGCTATACAATGTATATACATGTCTTTTAAATGCTTATAGGGGAATAAAAAAACTTTATGTACTATGTTAATCAACTTGTAGTTCAAGCAACTGTTCTAGCTTTCTTATTCTTTCCCTTTGATTTTTTATATCTTCAAAAGGAACTTGTTCATTTCTTCTATCTAATCGTAATATTTTTTTCATTAATTTAACGCTTGGTTCATAATGCGACATATTTATTCTCTTTAATAAATAAAGTCCATTAGAAAAATCTGAAACCCCATCTTCTACAGTTAAAGATACTTTAAAGCCTAATTCCTTTATAAGCTCTTCTGAAATATCATTATATATGCCATAAGGATAGGTAAACACTATAACTTCATTTCCTACTTTCTTTTCAATCAAATTTTTAAGTTTCACTATATCACCAGTAATCCTTTGTCTGTAATCTTGTATATTTTCATCAGTCATTTTATCTATACCTTTACCACATGTTATATCATCTCCACTATTATGTAAATCAAATGTATGGTGTTGAATATCTATAACTCCACTATCATACATTTCCTTTGCTTGTTCCCAAGTAAAATGTTCTTTAATAGGGGTTGCTCCATCTTTGTGATATTTTCTACCTACTGACCAACCAACAATTGATATAGTAGCCTTCATATCTAATTGTTTTAAAATAGGATATACGTATTTATAATTGCTTAAATAACCATCATCAAAAGTAATAATTATTGGATTTTCAGGTAAAGGTATACCATTTTGTTCAAAGTTTATGTAATCTAAAAAGTTTATAGTATTATAGTTCAATACCTTTAAATAAAGCATATCTTCCTTAAATTTTAATGGTGAAATTGTACTATAATTCCATTTTTCAGGATTCTCACTTATATGATGATACATTAAAATAGGTATTTGGGTATCAATTATACTACTGTTACTAATATTTTGGAGTTGTTGGATTGAGTGTTCATTTTTTTCAACTTCATTTATTTTGTTTTCTTCTATTATATTTTGACTCATAGCTTCTGTAGTCTGTTTTAACAAAGGCTTTTGTATTCCATTTAATGAATTTTTAGAAAATACTATTAAAGTAATAACAGCTATTAAAACTATTACACCTATAAAAACTCTTCAAATTCTTTTATTTATCATAAGTGCTTCACTCCATTCTGTAGAATAATAAATCTAAGAGCTTGTACACATATATATTATTATCTTTGATTTAGTAAAATCAAGATATAAAATTTAAAATAAGATATATTATTTTATTATTCACTTCGATAGTTCATTAAGGTTACTATACCTTATAAACTCAACAATATCTTGTGCACTCATAGGTTTTGCTAAGTAAAATCCTTGTATTTTATCACATGAATACTCTAATAGCTTATTCAATTGTCCTTTATATTCCACACCTTCTGCTGTAACTGTATATCCTAGTTTATGTGCAGTAACTATTATCAACGACACTAACTTTTCCATCTTTTCATCTTCAATTATATAATCAATGAAACCTTTATCAATCTTAACTTCCGATACAGGGAAAAAAGCCATATTTCTAATTGACGAATAACCTGTACCGAAATCATCTAATGATATTTCTATACCTAAATTCATCAACTCTTTTAAATTTTTAACATTTTCATTTTCTAATGTTAATATTTGAGTTTCAGTTATTTCAAACTTTAATTGACTAAAGTTACTGTCAAGTAATAGTTGGCAATTTTTCTTTTTCAAAATTAATCATCCAATAAT
>NZ_ARZA01000142.1 GCF_000387765.1 Caldisalinibacter kiritimatiensis | reverse complement strand
GTTTTTTAGTAATATAGAAACAGGTGTATTATTTTTCTTCAAACATTCATTATATTGTGTTATAATTGTTAAAGATTACTGTTACAAGAGGAGGATAAGTATGGATGATAAGCAAAAGAGAGTCCGCAACTTCTCAATAATTGCTCATATAGATCACGGAAAATCGACTTTAGCAGATAGATTGATAGAAAGAACAGGTTTATTAACTGAAAGAGAAATGCAGGAGCAAGTATTAGATAATATGGATCTAGAAAGAGAAAGAGGAATAACTATAAAGCTACAAACAATAAGACTTGTTTATAAAGCTAAAGATGGACAGGAGTATATACTTAACTTAATAGATACACCAGGACATGTAGATTTTAATTACGAAGTTTCTAGAAGCTTAGCGGCTTGTGAAGGGGCTTTACTTGTAGTAGATGCAGCTCAAGGAATAGAAGCACAAACATTAGCCAACGTGTATTTAGCAGTAGATCAGGACTTGGAAATAATTCCTGTTATAAATAAGATAGATTTACCAAGTGCAAGACCAGAAGAAATAAAAAATGAAATAGAGGAAGTAATAGGCTTAGACTGTGAAAATGTTCCTATGATTTCAGCAAAAGAGGGTATAAATATAGAAGATGTATTAGAGAGTTTAGTACAGATAATACCTGCACCAGAAGGAGATAAAAATGCTCCTTTAAAAGCTCTTATATTTGATTCTTATTACGATAGTTATAAAGGGGTTATAGCTTATATAAGAGTTAAAGAAGGTGCGATAAAGCCAGGTATGAAAATAAAGATGATGGCTACAGGTAAAGAATTTGAAGTTACAGAGGTTGGGATTCAAGCACCAAATCAAGTTCCTGTTGATGAATTAAAAGCAGGGGATGTAGGATATGTTGCTGCTAGTATAAAAAATGTAAGAGATGCAAGAGTAGGGGATACAATAACTGATGGAGATAATCCTACTGACAAACCATTACCAGGTTATAAAAAAGTTGTACCAATGGTTTACTGTGGGATATATCCAGCAGAAGGAGAAGATTATAATAGTGTAAGAGATGCTTTGGAAAAGTTACAAGTAAATGATGCATCATTAGTATTTGAGCCAGAAGCTTCGGCAGCATTAGGTTTTGGATTTAGGTGTGGCTTTTTAGGATTATTACACATGGAAATTATACAGGAAAGACTTGAAAGAGAATTTAATTTAAGTATAGTAACAACAGCACCAAGTGTTATTTATAAAGTTAAAAAGAAGGACGGTACAGAATTAGAAATACAAAATCCTACTAATTTACCACCCATGACTGAAATAGATTATATGGAAGAACCTATAGTCTCAGCTTCTATAATGTCTCCTACTGATTATGTAGGTGCAATTATGGAGTTATGTCAAAATAGAAGAGGTACATTTAATAATATGGAATATATTGACCAAACAAGAGTAGTTTTACACTATGATTTACCATTAAATGAAGTAATATATGACTTTTTCGATGCATTAAAGTCTAAAACTAAAGGTTACGCTTCACTAGACTATGAACTTAAAGGGTATGAACGTTCAGAGTTAGTAAAATTAGATGTCTTAATAAATGGAGAAGTAGTAGACGCATTTTCAATTATTGTGCACAGTGAGAAATCTTATGAGAGAGGTAGACACATTGCATCAAAGTTAAAAGAAGAAATACCTAGACATTTATTCCCTATACCTATACAAGCAGCTATAGGTTCGAAGATAATTGCTAGAGAAACAGTAAAAGCACTTAGAAAAGATGTATTAGCTAAATGTTATGGTGGAGATATAAGTAGAAAGAAAAAGCTACTTCAAAAACAAAAAGAGGGTAAAAAGCGTATGAGACAAATAGGTAATGTAGAAGTTCCTCAAGAAGCGTTCCTAGCAGTATTAAAATTTGATGATAAATAGAAATAATATTTGTATTTATAAGAAAAAACACACAAGAGTGTGTTTTTTCTATATGTTTCAAAAAAGTCAACCTTGAGAATCTTTCATTTTAAAGGAAGACTTTTTTATAAAATAATATTAAAGGCAATTATAAAAACAGGAGGAATATACATGAAGGAACTGGGTATATATATACATATACCATTTTGTAAGAGTAAATGTTATTATTGTGACTTTAAATCATTTCCAGACAAATTGGATTTGATAGATAATTATATATATTATTTAAAAAAAGAAATAGATATGTACTCAAGGTTATTAAAAGATTATGTAGTTAAAACTATATTTATAGGAGGAGGTACTCCTTCTATTTTAGAAGGAAAATATATTTATGAAATATATAGTTGTTTATATGGGAAAATGAATTTAAATGAATTAGAGGAATTTACAATAGAAACAAATCCTAAAACTTTAGATGACGAAAAGTTAAAAGTATATAAGGAAATAAATATTAATAGGGTAAGTATTGGTGCTCAAACATTAAATGATAAACTCTTAAAAAGAATAGGTAGAATTCATAATACAATGGATTTTTATAAAAGTTATGAATTAATAAGAAAATGGGGATTTAGGAATGTGAATGTTGATATAATGTTTAACTTGCCTAACCAAACTCTAGAAAATGTTATTGAAACACTAAATAAAGTTGCAGTTTTAGGTGTTGAACATATTTCTTTTTATAGCTTAAAACTAGAAGAAGGAACAAGATTTTATAAAGAGTATCTTAAGTCTAAACTTGAACTACCAGATGAGGACGAAGAAAGAGAGATGTATCATAAAGGTATAGAAACCCTAGAACAAAGAGGATATAGTCATTATGAAATATCAAATTTTGCAAAAGAAGGGTATGAATGCAACCATAATTTATTATATTGGAAAGTAAAGCCTTACTTAGGGTTAGGGTTAGCAGCACATTCAAATATTAATAGTATTAGATATAATAATTATAACAACTTTAAATCTTATTTTCACTCTTTAGATAAAAGGATGTTACCAATTGAAGAAAAGGAAAAAATTCACAAAAAAATCGAAATGGCCGAATACATGATACTAGGACTACGCCTTATACAAGGGATAAATAAAAAAGAATTTTATAATAGATTTGAGATAGATGTAGACGAAATCTATGGAGAGATTTTAAGAAAATTAATGGAACAGGGTCTTCTTATTACAAATAACAATAGTATTAAATTAACTAAACTAGGGCTTGATTTATCTAATATAGTTTTTAGAGAATTACTTTCATAAAAGGAATATGTTTTTGGCAAATTTTATTTAAAAGGTATTGACAAATTTAAAATTCAGTGATAACTTAAAACATAGGAATTAGCACTCGTTAACGTAGAGTGCTAATAAAGAAAATTGGAGAAAATATTTATATTCTCCCCAAAGTATACTTAAAAGTTGTGTATGACTGGGTTGTTCTTTTAAGGTGAATGGGGTGGTATATTTGAAACTTGATGATAGAAAGTTGAGAATTTTACAAGCTATAATCCACAGTTATATAACTAATGCGGAGCCAGTAGGATCTAGAACTATATCAAAAAAGTATGATTTAGGTGTTAGTTCTGCTACTATAAGAAATGAAATGTCAGATTTAGAAGAATTAGGATATTTAATTCAGCCATATACCTCTGCTGGAAGAATTCCATCAGACAAGGCATATAGATTATATGTTGATTCGTTAATGGAAGAAAAACTAATATCACAAAAAGTAAGAAATCAAGTAAGAAATCAATTATTAAGAGAAATAGGCGAAATAGATAGTCTGATACAAAATGTAGCAAAAATTTTATCACAGCTTACTAATTATACATCACTAGCTATTGCACCACAGGTGAAGCAAAGTAGATTGAAGCATATTCAATTAGTACCTGTAAATCAAACTAAAGTTTTAGTTGTAATAGTTACAGATACAAATATAATAAAAAATACAATATTTAGGGTAGATAAAGAACTTTCTTGTGACCAATTAAATAAAATATCTAATATATTAAATGAAAAAATAAAAGGACACAGAATATATGAGATAGGAGAAGATTTACAAGTAAGTTTAATGAATGAAATGTATGATTTAAGGGAAACTATTAAATCAACTATAAATAGTATAGTTCCTCTTATCAATCAATCTTTAGATAAAACAGAAGAAGTGACTTTATATGCAGATGGTGTAACTAACATATTTAATTTTCCTGAATATAATGATGTATCAAAAGCTAAATCATTTTTATCATTCTTAGAAGATAAAAACTCAGTTGTTGATATGATGCTAAAAAGTGGAGAACATGATATTGAGATAACTATCGGTAGTGAGAATAGGTATAGAGAAGTTCAAAATTGTAGTTTAATAACAGCTACTTATAGATTAAATGGAAAAACTATTGGAAGGATAGGGGTTATTGGACCTACTAGAATGGATTACTCAAAAGTAATTTCAGCTGTTAAGTCTATTGCATTAGATATGAATGAAATTTTAAATAAGTATTATATTAAATAATGACATTAAAGAGGTGTAGGATTAGTATCTTACACCTCTATAATGTGGCTTAAATGAGAAGACATTAGAGAGGTGGGGAATATGAGCGAAGAATTAAAAAATAATGACCTAGAGTGTGAAGAAAATGAAATGAAAGAAGAAGTAGATAGCAATTTGGAAGCAGTAAGGGATGAATTAGAAGAAGACAAGGAAAAGGAACTTGAGGAAGATTACAAAAAAATGTATGAAGAAAAAGTAAAAGAATTAGAAAAGTTAAATAGTAGATATTTAAGACTTCAAGCTGATTTTACAAATTATAAAAAAAGAGCTGAAAAGGAGAAGCAAAGTATATATTCTTTTGCGGCTCAAGAGCTTATTTCACAGTTGCTATCAGTAATAGATAATTTTGATAGAGCCTTAAGTACTGAAGAAAAAGATAAAAACGATAGTTTTTATCAAGGTGTAGAAATGGTGTATAAGCAATTAATTGATATTTTAGGTAAAAATGGACTTGAAGAAATAAAAGCATTAGGGGAAAAATTTGACCCTAACCTTCATCATGGTGTAGCTCAAGAGGAATCAGATGAGCATGAAGAAGGTACAATTATAGAAGTATTCCAAAAAGGGTATAAACTAAATGATAAGGTTATTAGACCAAGCATGGTAAAAATATCAAAATAAATATAATACATAAGGAGGATTGAAAAATGAGTAAAATAATAGGAATTGACTTAGGAACAACTAACTCATGTGTTGCTGTAATGGAAGGTGGAGAACCTGTAGTTATTCCAAATGCAGAAGGTAATAGAACAACTCCTTCTATAGTAGCTTTTACTAAGGATGGAGAAAGATTAGTTGGTGAAACTGCAAAAAGACAGGCTATAACAAATCCAGATAGAACAATAATTTCGATAAAAAGACATATGGGTACAGACCATAAAGTTACAATTGATGGTAGAGAGTATACACCACAAGATATTTCAGCAATGATTTTACAAAAGCTTAAAGCTGATGCTGAAAGTTATCTTGGTGAAGAAGTCACAGATGCTGTAATTACTGTTCCAGCATATTTTACAGATAGTCAAAGGCAAGCTACTAAAGATGCAGGTAAGATAGCAGGACTAAACGTAAGAAGAATTATCAACGAACCTACAGCAGCATCATTAGCATATGGTATTGATAAAGAAGAAGTACATCAAAAAATATTAGTATTTGACTTAGGTGGAGGTACATTTGACGTTTCTATATTAGAACTAGGAGATGGAGTTTTCGAAGTTATAGCAACAAATGGTAACAATCACCTAGGTGGAGACGATTTTGACCAAGCAATTATTGATTACTTAGCAGAAGAATTTAAAAAAGAAAATGGAATAGATTTAAGACAAGATAAAATGGCTCTTCAAAGATTAAAAGAGGCAGCAGAAAAAGCTAAAAAAGAGCTATCAAGTGTAATGACAACTAATATTAATTTACCATTTATTACTGCTACACAAGAAGGTCCTAAGCATTTAGATATTACTTTATCTAGAGCTAAGTTTAATGAATTAACTGCACATTTAGTAGAAAAAACATTAGAACCTACTAGATTGGCATTAAATGATGCAGGATTAAGCCCAACAGACATTGATAAAGTAATACTAGTTGGTGGTTCAACAAGAATTCCAGCAGTTCAAGAAGCAGTTAAAAAACTAACAGGAAAGGACCCTCATAAAGGAATTAACCCTGATGAATGTGTTGCACTAGGTGCAGGTATTCAAGGTGGAGTATTAAGTGGAGAAGTTAAAGATTTATTATTATTAGATGTTACTCCATTATCACTAGGAATTGAAACTTTAGGAGGAGTATTTACTAAATTAATAGAAAGAAATACAACTATACCAACTAAGAAGAGCCAAGTGTTCTCAACAGCTGCAGATAACCAAACTGCTGTTGATATTCACGTACTTCAAGGTGAAAGACAAATGGCTAAAGATAATACAACACTTGGTAGATTCCAATTAACAGGAATTCCTCCAGCACCAAGAGGAGTGCCTCAAATAGAAGTAACTTTTGATATAGATGCAAATGGTATAGTAAATGTTTCAGCTAAGGATTTAGGAACTGGAAAAGAACAAAAAATTACAATTACTGCTTCAACTAATTTATCAGAAGAAGAAATTGAAAAGAAAGTAAAAGAAGCAGAAAAGTATGCCGAAGAAGATAAGAAGAGAAAAGAAGAAGTTGAAGTTAGAAACAACGCAGACACATTAATTTATCAAACTGAAAAGACGCTTAAAGAACTTGGAGATAATGTAAGTGAAGATGAAAAAGCAAAAGTGCAAGCTAAAGTAGACGAATTAAAGAAAGCTATGGAAGGAAATAACATAGAAGAAATCAAGAAGAAAACAGAAGAATTAACAAATGAATTTCATGCAGTATCACAAAAAATGTATCAACAAGCAGCAGGAGCTCAACAAGCACAACAAACAGCAAACGAACAAGCCCAAGGACAGAGTGCAAAGAATGATGAAAATGTAGTAGACGCTGACTATGAAGTAGTAGATGATGACGATAACAATAATTAATTTTACCAAAGCTAAATCCTTTGGATTTAGCTTTGATTTTTTAATAAAATTTATATATAATGAATCTGAGAACTTAAGGATTAACTAGAGTAGCTTAATATCTTCTGTTATAAATAAAAGGAAAAAACATAGTAGTTTAATGCCTTTTGGAAGGTGGTGAAAAAGTGAGTAAAAGGGATTATTATGAAGTTCTTGGAGTAGATAGAAATGCTAGTGAACAAGAAATAAAAAGAGCTTATAGAAAACTAGCCAAGAAATACCATCCAGATATGAATCCAGATGATAAAGAAGCGGAAAAAAAGTTTAAAGAAATTAATGAGGCCTATGAAGTGCTAAGTGACCCACAAAAGAAAGCAAGATATGACCAATTTGGACACCAAGGTGTAAATGGCCAAGGATTTGGCGGCTTCGGACAAGGAGCTGGAGGCTTTGGTGGATTTGACGATATATTTGACGATATATTCGATATGTTTGGTGGTGGTTTTTCTAAAGGAAGAAGAAAATCAGGACCAAGAAAAGGTGCTGACCTAAAATATAGAGTTAATATTAAATTTGAGGAAGCGGCATTTGGAACAGAGAAAGAAATTAAGATAAATAGAACTGAGAATTGTTCGGTATGTAATGGAACAGGAGCAAAACCAGGCACAAATAAAACTACGTGTCCAAAGTGTAATGGAACAGGAGAAGTGAGATATGCACAAAATACTCCATTTGGTCAATTTGTAAATGTAAGGACATGTGATAATTGTAATGGTACAGGTGAAATTATAGAAGAGCCTTGTAGTAAATGTGGTGGTACAGGCAAGGAAAGAAAAGAAAGAAAAATTAATATAAAAATCCCTGCAGGTGTAGATACTGGTTCTGTAATACCGTTGAGAGGTGAAGGTGAACCTGGAGAAAGAGGCGGTCCAAGAGGAGATTTATATATATATATTAATGTACAACCACATGAAATCTTTGAGAGAGAAGGCGATGATGTAATTTGTGAAGTTCCTATTTCATTTGTGCAGGCAGCTTTAGGAGATAGTATTGAAGTACCAACATTAGATGGAAAAGTAAGGTATAATATACCTGAAGGGACTCAGACAGGTACAATTTTTAGACTAAAAAATAAGGGAATTCATCATTTAAGAGGCAATGGTAGAGGAGACCAATACGTAAAAGTTGTGGTCCAAGTGCCTAAGAGATTAAATGAAAAACAAAAAGAATTATTGAAAGAATTTGCAAAAATAAGTGGTGAAACATTAAATGAAAGTAAAAAAGGATTTTTCGATAAAGTAAAGGATGCTTTTGGAGGTTAAAGTAATCACTCCACTTGTTAGTGGGGTGATTATTATTTGAGTAAGGGTTTTGTAAATTTTAACAAATCAAATCATACATATCAACACTTCATGGTAATCTTTACACATATAGGATATAATAAAAATGTATTGTTTATGAAAGGGAAAAATAAAGTTTATTTTTAGTAATTATATAAATTTATAATATTTAAAAGGAAGT
>NZ_ARZA01000141.1 GCF_000387765.1 Caldisalinibacter kiritimatiensis | reverse complement strand
TTTCAACAAGAAACTAAATTAGAAATGATTTTATCTCAAATTGACGTTTCTAAGATAGCTAATAAACTTAGAAAATCTAGTAATTCAAAAGGCCCGAAGGGCTATGAGCCAACAACAATGATATATGCTCTAATTGCTATGCAAGTTGAAAAAATACAAACTATTAAAGATTTAGTTCTTAATCTAAAACAAAATCCAATCCTTAGATATTATTGTGGTTTTGAAGTGCTTGGAAAAGTACCTTCTGAATCTACATTTAGTAGATTTTTAGATAAATTATGTGAAACAGATGAACTTGAAAAA
>NZ_ARZA01000140.1 GCF_000387765.1 Caldisalinibacter kiritimatiensis | reverse complement strand
TGATTTACATTGTCAAAGAATTTTTCTAAATCCATATCTACTACATATTTGTAGCCTTCGTTGATATATTTCTGTGATTGTTTAAGAGCCATATGAGCACTTCTTCCTGGTCTAAACCCAAAGCTACTATTTGAAAATTCACTATCAAATATCGGATTTATTACCTGCTGTATTGCTTGTTGTATTAATCTATCTATTACCGTAGGTATTCCTAAAAGTCTTACTCCTCCGTTTGGTTTAGGTATTTCTTTTCTTCTTACTGG
>NZ_ARZA01000139.1 GCF_000387765.1 Caldisalinibacter kiritimatiensis | reverse complement strand
GGCATTACAAATTAAGGGAAAGTAAAGTTTTTACTGGAAATTAGATGCGAAATCTCTGCGAAGAATTAAATAGTATTTACAAAGAAAAAAATAAAGAATATGAAAAATTATTAAGTAGAGCTAATAGTTTGATGAGAATAAAAGAAGAATTTGATAGTGTACTTGAAGAGATGGACCAAAATTCTTTTGAACCACTAGTTGACTCATTTAGTAAATATTTAACTAAATTAACATTAGATAATTATTCTATAGGAGATATAAGCGAAGAGTTTAATTTGATAGTGAAGACTAGTGATAGTAAAACTATGCCTATAGATTTGTTATCGGCTGGAACTTATGATTGTGTAGCTTTAGCATTAAGATTGGCTATACTTGAAAATTTATTCGAAGATGAAAATGGATTTATCATTCTAGATGATTGCTTAGTTGACTTAGATCCCGAAAGAAAGCAAAGAGCTATTGAAACCATTAAAGAATTTGGTAAGGATAGACAGGTTATATTTACAACATGTAACCCTGATACAGCTCAAGCTCTTGGTGGCAATATAATATGTTTATAACTACATTCAGCGGACTATTTATTCCGCTGTTTTTTCTTTTTGATAAAAAATATTGACATATATTAAATTATGTTATATTATAAAAATGAACAAAAACAAACATAAACAAAAATAAATGAAAACGAAATATACAAAAATGGACAGGGGTTTGGTGTATGTTTGCAGAAGAAAGAAAAGCAAAAATAATTGATAAATTAAAAAATACAGGTAGTGTTAAAGTTGCAAGTTTATCAAAACAATTTAACGTATCAGAAGCAACGATAAGAAGAGACCTTCAGGAGTTAGAAAATAAGGGTTTACTCTCCAGGTCACATGGAGGTGCTGTACTTCTAGAGCATACTAAATTTGAACCTACCTTTACTGAAAAGGAAAGCAAATTTTCAGATGAAAAGAGCAGGATAGGAAAAAAAGCTGCTTCATTAATAGAAGAAGGTGATACTATAGTTATTGATTCAGGTACTACAACTTCTTATATTGTAAATAATATAGAAGCAAAAAATATTACTATAGTTACTAATTCACTTTATGTATTGAACGAACTAGGAAAAAGAGAAGACATTGATGTAATAGGTGTTGGAGGAAGTATTAAACAAAAAACACAAGCCTTTGTTGGGCCACTAGCTGAAGCGACTTTAAAAAAATTGAGAGTAGATAAAGCTTTTATTGGAGCCAATGGTATATGTTATGACAATGGAATTACCACACCAGATATTATAGAATGTAAAATCAAAAGTACTATGATAGAAATAGCAAGAGAGGTAATACTGGTAAGTGATAGTTCTAAATTTGGTAAAGTAACTTTTTCAAAGATTGCTGATATAGAAGAAATAGATTTAATTATTACAGATAATAAAATATCTAATGAACAAATTACTCAATATGGAAAACGAGGAGTAAGAATCGAAACAACTTAAAATAATGAGGTGAAATTATGATAATAACTGTTACTTTAAATCCAGCTATAGATAAAACGATAGAAGTTAATAATTTTAAACTAGGTGATGTAAATAGAGTATCGAGTGTTAGATTAGATGCTGGAGGTAAAGGAATAAATGTGTCAAAAGTTATTAAGGAAATAGGAGGTCAAAGTAAAGTTTTTGGCTTAGTTGGAGGTCGAACTGGTGAGTTTATAATACAATATTTACGGCAGAGAGATATAAGTGAAGATTTAGTGAAGATAAGTCAAGAAACAAGAACAAACATTAAGATAGTAGATAAAATTAATAAGGTTGTTACTGAAATTAATGAAAAGGGTAAAGAAGTTACCTCAGAGGAAATAGAAGAGTTAAAAAATAAGATTTATGAAAACGTCACCAGTGATACGGTAATAGTTTTTTCAGGAAGTGTACCATCAAATATTCAGAAGACAATATATAAAGAGTTAATTGAAGTATGTAATGAAAAAGGTGCTAAAACAATTCTTGATGCGGATGGGGAATTACTATTTGAAGGTTTGAAAGGAAAACCTTATCTTATAAAACCTAATATTCATGAGTTAGAAAAGTGTTTTGGTAAAAAGTTTAAAGACTATAATGAAATAATAAGTTTAGCACATCAGATTATTAGTACTGGAACAAAAAATGTATTTATTTCTATGGGAGCCTATGGCTCGATATTTGTAGATAAAGAGTATGCAATATTAATTGAGCCTATTAAGACGACCATAAAAAGCACTGTTGGAGCTGGTGACTCGTTAGTTGCAGGAATGGCTTATTCTATTGATAAGGGTCTAAGTCTAGAAAAAGCACTAAAACTTTCAACTGCATCAGCTACAGCAAGTGTTATGATGGAAGGAACACAAACAGGTAAGCTAAAAGAAATAAAAGAACTAGAAAAAAAAGTGAAATTAAAATACTTAAAGGAAGGTGACAATTATGCAATTAACACAGCTTATTAATGAAAATCTTGTAAATCTTAATTTAAAATCTAGTACTAAAGAGGAGGTAATAAAAGAATTAGTATCTGTTTTAGATGAAAATGACAGATTATTAGATAGAGATGCATTAGAAAAAGCAGTATTTGAAAGAGAGAAAACATTTTCAACAGGAATAGGTATGGGAGTAGCTATACCTCACGGAAAAAGTAGTGGTGTAAAGCAACCGTCTTTGGTATTTGGAAGAAAGCTTGAAGGTATAGATTTTGAGTCAACAGATGGCAAACCAGCAAAGATATTTTTCTTAATAGCGGTTCCTGAAAATTCAGATGCTGCTCATTTAAAATTACTTAGCAAACTTTCAAGGTCCTTAATGCATGAAGAAATTAGAAATAAACTACTAGAAGCAAAAGAAAAACATGAAATAATAGATATTTTGAATCAAGGGGGTGAGTTATAAAATAAGATAAAATATTTAAAAGCGGATTTATAATAATATATTGAAAATTTAAGGGGGTTATAAGATGAAATTTGTTGCGGTAACATCATGTCCTACTGGTATTGCTCATACTTACATGGCAGCTGAAGCACTTCAGATAGCTGCAAAAGAATTAGGTGTAGAAATCAAAGTAGAAACTCAAGGTTCTGTTGGGGCTGAGAATCCATTGACAGAGAAAGATATAGAGGAAGCAAAAGCAGTAATAATAGCAGCCGATACTAATGTTTCAAAAGAAAGATTTGTGGGAAAACCACTGGTTGAAGCTGGAGTACAGGATGCTATAAAAGATGCAAAAGAACTTATAAAGAAAGCGATGGAAGCAAAAGTAGATTTAACAGAACAGGTTAGTACAATAAAGCAAGAGAGAAAAACAAAGAGAACTGGTCCATATAAACATCTTATGACTGGTGTATCTTACATGATTCCGTTTGTTGTTGCAGGTGGTATAGCTATAGCGTTATCTTTTGCATTTGGTATAAAAGCTTTTGAACAGGAGGGAACTCTTGCCGCAGCGTTAATGCAAATAGGTGGACAGTCTGCATTTGCATTGATGGTACCAATATTAGCTGGATTTATAGCATTTTCTATTGCTGATAGACCAGGTATTGTTCCTGGAATGGTTGGGGGTATGATAGCAGGACAAATCGGTTCTGGATTCTTAGGTGGTATTATTGCAGGTTTTCTAGCTGGTTATACAGTAGATTTCTTGAAAAAGAAAATTAAATTACCTAAATCAATGGAAGGGTTAATGCCTGTATTAGTATTACCATTGTTATCTACTTTATTTGTGGGATTATTAATGATATTTGTTATTGGTAAACCAGTAAGTGCATTGAATAGTGCAATGACTAATTGGTTACAAACTTTAAATACAGGAAACGCAGCAATTTTAGGACTTGTACTTGGATTAATGATGGCATTTGATATGGGTGGACCTGTAAATAAAGCAGCTTATACATTTGCTGTAGGTTTATTAGAGGCTGGAGTTACTGCTCCTATGGCAGCAGTAATGGCCGCAGGTATGACACCTCCACTAGGGCTTGCATTAGCAACCGTTATTGCTAAGAATAGATTTGAAAGACAAGAAATAGAAGCGGGTAAAGCAGCATGGGCATTAGGTATTTCTTTCATTACAGAAGGTGCAATTCCATTTGCAGCTGCTGACCCATTAAGAGTTATCCCTTCTATAATGGTAGGTTCAGGGATAACTGGAGCATTATCAATGTTATTTGGTGCAAAACTAGCAGTTCCTCATGGCGGTATTTTTGTACTACCAATACCAAATGCTGTTACAAATCTTGGATTATATGTGTTAGCAATAGTTATAGGAACAATAGTAACTGCATTAATGGTATCTGCTTTAAAGCCAAATCTTCAAGAAAAGAAAAATGAAAAAGCTGAAAGTATAGCTAATTAAAATAAATGCCGAGGTAGAGCCTCGGTATTTATTTTTACATATTAATATTTTAATAAATATATTTTGATAAGTAAATATAAAATTCAAGAATAATTAAGTTAACTGAAGACATGTTCGAGGTACATGTCTTTTTTATTTTAAATATATTTAATATTAAAATATTAAATTATTTGTGATATTAATATTAAATTAATCATATCAATTAATATAGGACAACTTATTGAAGAATTAGCCCTAAAAACTTAAGGTGAAGGGGATGGGGTGATGAACAAAAACTATATTGATTACATACCAGTTAGCTCTTATGATTCATATCTTTTTCATCAAGGGAATCATTTTAGAGCTTATGACTTTATGGGAGCAAATATTACTGAATATAAAGGGAGAAAAGGAGTGAGCTTTACAGTATGGGCACCCAATGCCCAAAGGGTTAGCGTAGTAGGGAACTTTAATAAATGGGATGGAAATAAACATCAGATGAAAAGAGTAAATCAATCTGGTATATGGAATATATTTATTTCAGGAATTGATGAATGGCAGATATTTAAGTATGAAATTCATACTAAAAACGGAGAAATACTTTTAAAGTCAGACCCTTATTCTTATTACTCAGAATATAGACCTAATAACGCATCTGTAATAGTTTCACTTGACTCATATCAGTGGGATGACCAACATTGGATGGAGAATAGAAAACAGAAAAATCTTTATGAAGAACCACTTAATATTTATGAATTACATTTAGGTTCTTGGAGAAAAAGAGAAGATGGGAGTTTTTATAACTATAGAGAAATTGCGGATGAATTAATCGACCATGTATTAGAAATGGGATATACCCATATAGAAATTCTACCATTGATGGAGCATCCTTTTGATGGTTCATGGGGTTATCAAATTACTGGTTACTATTCTATAACTAGTAGATACGGAACAACGAATGATTTTATGTACTTTGTAGATAAATGTCATCAAAAGGGTATAGGAGTTATTTTAGATTGGGTACCAGGACATTTTTGCAAAGATGCTCATGGATTATGGAAATTTGACGGTTCACCACTTTATGAATCTGATAATCCTCTTATGGCTGAAAATTTAGAATGGGGTACAGCAAATTTTGACCATGGAAAGAAAGAGGTAGTAAGTTTTTTAATATCTAATGCTTTATTTTGGTTTGAAAAATATCATATAGATGGTTTAAGAGTAGATGCAGTGTCTCATATGCTTTACTTAGATTATGGTAAAAGAGATAAAGGATGGGTTCCAAATAAATACGGAGGAAGGGAAAACTTAGATGCTATAGCTTTCTTAAAGAAGTTAAATAAAACTGTATTTGAGTATTATCCAAGTGCATTAATGATAGCAGAAGAATCAACAGCTTGGCCCTTGGTTACAGCGCCTACTTATGTAGACGGTTTAGGTTTTAATTTTAAATGGAATATGGGTTGGATGAATGATACATTAAGATTTATGAAAAAAGAAACTGTACATAGAAAATGGCATCATGACCTTATAACATTTTCATTTACTTATGCTTTTTCCGAGAATTATATATTACCTTTATCGCATGATGAAGTAGTACATGGAAAAAAATCTCTTATAGAAAAAATGCCAGGAGATTATTGGCAAAAATTTGCCAATTTAAGAATATTATATGCATATATGTTTGCTCATCCAGGTAAAAAGCTTTTATTTATGGGAGGAGAATTTGCTCAGTTTATAGAGTGGAATTTTAAAAAAGAGTTAGATTGGTTTCTAATGGACTATGAAATGCATAAAAAAATGAAGTTTTTTATAAAAGATATAAATAAACTTTATAAAAAAGAAAAGTCATTATACCAGCTTGACTGTGATTATAAGGGATTTAATTGGATAGACCATGAAAATCATGACCAAAGCATTATAGCTTTTATGAGGAAAAGTAAAGATGGTGATTTTATTATTTTTATATGTAATTTTACTGAACACCCTCATTATAACTATAAAGTAGGTGTACCTAAACTTTGTGAATATGAGGAAATATTAAATAGTGATTGGGAAATATATGGTGGTTCAGGATTAAAGAATAAAAATATCATTAAAGCTGAAAAGGTAGCATGGCATTATCAACCATACTCAATTAATATAAAGATTCCACCATTGGGAGCATTATTTATTAAATCTAAAACAGAGAATAATGATTAATCAGTACTTATAAATAAGAGATAATGTTAATTTATATTTTTTATGTTGATATAATATAAGTTTTTTAAATTTTAAGATTTAAATAAGAATAATTATTGATATGACTAAAGGGGGTTAGCCTTAATGAAAAATCAAAAGAAAGAAATAATTGCTATGCTCTTGGCAGGAGGACAAGGAACAAGACTATATCCTTTAACAAAAAAACTAGCAAAGCCAGCTGTACCATTTGGTGGAAAATACAGAATAATTGATTTTGCCCTTAGTAATTGTGCTAACTCAGATATACATACTGTAGGGGTACTTACCCAGTATAATCCACTTGTTTTAAATGCACATATGGGAATAGGGAGTCCATGGGATTTAGACAGAAGAGATGGAGGTTTAACAATTTTACAGCCTTATGTAAGTCAGGGAGGAGGTAGATGGTATAAAGGAACTGCTAATGCAATATATGAAAATATGCATTTTATAGAATCCTATGATCCGGATTATGTACTTATATTATCTGGAGACCACATATATAAGATGGATTATTCATTATTATTAGATTATCACAAGGAAAAGAAAGCAGATGTAACTATATCAGTCATCGAAGTCCCTTGGAAGGAAGCCAGTAGATTTGGTGTTATGGATATAAACAATAATTATAGAATTAAAGAATTTCAAGAGAAGCCTGAAAAACCTAAGAGTAATTTAGCTTCTATGGGAATTTACATTTTTAACTGGAAGGTGTTAAAAGAGTATTTAATCAAAGACGAAAAAAATCCAGATTCAAGTAATGATTTTGGTAAAGATATAATTCCGAATATGTTAGAAGATGGACTGAATGCTTATGCATATGTTTTTGAAGGATATTGGAGAGATGTAGGAACAATAGAAAGCTTTTGGGAAGCCAATATGGATTTATTAAGTAAAGATAATAAGTTGAATTTATATGACCGCAAATGGAAAATCTATACTAAAAACCCAGTACGACCACCTCATCACATTTGCTGTAATGCTAAAGTTAAATCTTCACTCTTAAACGAAGGTTGTATTATTTATGGAGAGATAATAAACTCAGTTCTATTTCCAGGAGTATGTGTAGGTAGAAATTCTAAGATTATTGATTCCGTAATTATGCCAAATGTTAATATTCAAGATAATGTAGTAATTGAAAAAGCAATAGTTATGAGTAATACAGTTATAAAAGCAGGAAGTAGAATAGGAAGTAAAAATGCCAATGATATAACAGTAGTAACTAACGAAAATGATTAGGATTAAGGGGGGATAATAGTGAAAGATTTGATGGGAATTATTAATTTAAGTGAAAGTGAAGAAGATATAAAAGAGCTTACTTACAATAGACCTATTGCATCAATACCGATTGCAGGAAGATATAGAGTTATTGACTTTGTACTATCCAATATGGTTAATGCAGGGATAGAGAATGTATCAATTTTTACACAAGGTAAAAGTCGTTCATTGATGGATCATATAAAAACAGGTAAAGATTGGGACTTAGACAGAAAATTAGATGGTTTATTCATTTTGAATCCTCAAATGAACACGAGTAATATGTCTATTACTAACGGTGATATAGATAATTTTGAGAATCATATGGTCTATTTAGAACGCAGTAGACAAAACTATGTTATTTTAACAAGAAGTTATATGATATGTAATATAGATTACTCAGATGTATATAGATATCATAAAGAGTCAGGGGCAGATATAACAATTGTATATAAAAAAGTAATTAAGGATAGCAATAGATTTATTAATTGTGATACTTTAAATTTAGATAAGGATGGTAAAGTTATTAGCTTAGGTAAAAACATAGGAAATGATAAAGCCAATAACATTTCCTTGGAAATGTATGTAATGAAAAAGGAATTATTATTGGACATTATTAAAAATAGTATTACTAAAGGCGACCATAGATATTTGAAACAATCAATATTTTCAAACATAGATAAGTTTTATGTGAACAGTTATAAGTATAATGGATATTTGGCTTGCATAAATTCGATTAGAAATTATTATAAGGCAAATATGGAGTTACTTTATGAGAATATATATAAGAAGTTATTTTATGATAATGGGTTAATATATACGAGGATTAAGGATGAGCCTCCAACTATATATTCAGAAGAATCAAATGTATATAATTCTCTAGTAGCAAATGGATGTGTAATAGAAGGAACTGTAAAAAATAGCATTATATTTAGGGGTGTGAAAATTAAAAAAAATACAGTAGTAGAGAATAGTATAATTATGCAAAAAAGTGAAATAGACGAGGGAGTAAAATTAAAGAATGTAATTCTTGATAAAAATGTTGTTATAACTAAAAATAATAGTTTACAAGGATATAAACACAATCCATTAGTAATTAAAAAAAATGAGAAGATATAATTAATTAACTGGGGGGATTAATGTGTTGAAGGTTTTATTTGCATCTGCTGAGGTGGTACCTTTTGTAAAAACTGGAGGACTTGCTGATGTAGCTTCCTCACTACCTAAGGCACTGAAAAAGTTAGGAGTAGATATTAGAGTTATTTTACCTAAATACTCTGATATACCTAAAGAATACAAAAATAAGATGGAGTTTATTAAGAGCTTTAATGTGAGAGTAGGTCAGAAAGAGGAGTATTGTGGGATTTTATATTTAGAATATGAAGGAGTATCCTACTATTTTATAGATAACGAATATTATTTTAAAAGAGATGGTCTATATGGGTTTTATGATGATGGAGAGAGGTTTGCGTATTTTAATAGAGCTATTTTAGAGACAATATCGCTCATTGAGTTTAAACCTGACATTATACACTGTAATGATTGGCATACAGGTATGGTCAGTCCACTTCTTAAAGCACATTATAAATATAGAGAAGAATATTCAAATATAAAAACAGTTTTTACTATACATAATTTAAAATATCAAGGTATATATCCTCCAGAAATATTAGACAGTCTATTAAATCTAGGAATGGAATATTATCATGTGGAAGCGTTAGAATTTTATGGTGGAGTAAGTTTTATGAAAGGTGGTATAAATTATTCAGATATCATTACAACAGTAAGTAAATCTTACTCAAAAGAAATACAAACACCAGATTATGGAGAGAGATTAGATGGACTTTTAAGAAAAAGAAAAGATGACTTATATGGTATAGTTAATGGAATTGACTACGATATATATAATCCTGATGATGATAGCCATATATTAAATACATATAATGTTGAATGTATAGATGAAAAGTATAACAATAAACTAGAGCTTCAAAACCTACTGGGTTTACCTGTTGATAAAGAAGTTCCGATGATAGGTATGGTTTCAAGGTTGGCACATATGAAAGGAATAGATTTACTATTGCAAATTTTAGATGAATTAATGCAACTTGACATACAAATAGTTGTATTAGGTACGGGAGAAACATATTATGAATCTGTTTTAAGAGAGTATTCAAAAAAGTATCCTGATAAATTATCAGCTAATATACTATTTGATAATTCATTGGCCCATAAGATATATGCAGCAGCTGATGTGTTTTTGATGCCATCACTGTTTGAGCCTTGTGGATTAGGTCAATTAATTGCACTTAGATACGGAACCTTACCCATAGTAAGGGAAACAGGAGGTTTAAATGATACCGTAACCTCGTATAATGAATTTACAGGTGAGGGAAATGGATTTAGTTTTACAAAGTATAATGCATATGATATGTTATACACAATTAAAAGAGCATTAAAGTTTTATCACGATAAAAACATATGGTGTAAATTAGTTGAAGCAGCTATGAATGGTGATTATAGTTGGAAAAACTCAGCTAAAGAATATATTAAGTTGTATGAAAAAATTATATAAACTCATTAATTAAAAAAGCGTTGAACCTGAGGAAGTTTGTCCTCAGGTTTTTTAATCCATTACTTCAGCTAATGAAGTAGCTAGATTTATTTAAAAAATTATAATAATAAATATCTTGACTTTTTCTTAATTAGATAATATATTAATAGGGGAACAACTTAATACATAATTAGTTACTAACACGAGGGAGTAGCTGCCACTTACTAAAAGTGGAATTAAGTCAACATCATGATAAGTTAATCTTATCTGGCTTAATTTGGAATAGTGAGACTTGTGTATAACATGTTTTATTGTATGTTATATACAAGTCTTTTAATATGTTAAGCTTTCTTTACCATAAACAGGTTTCAACAAAAAACGAAAAAGGTGGGTGTATACATGGAAGCATTTATTGAAGGCATAGTATCAGAATTATCATTAATAGCTCTTTTTGCTATAATAGCTATTACTCTTTATATTTTAAGTAAAGGTGCAGATTTATTAGTTAATGAAGCAGTTGTGTTATCAGAGCAGATGGGTATTCCTAAAATGATTATTGGTGCCACAATTGTAAGTCTTGGTACAACATTACCAGAAGCTTCAGTATCTGTGGTTGCTGCACTAGGAGGGAATTCAGAATTGGCACTTGGTAATGCAGTAGGTTCAGTTATCTGTGATACAGGACTTATATTGGGGATTGCGGCATTAATATCACCGTTGCCTATACAAAGAGAAATCGTAAATAGACATGGATGGCTTCAATTTGGAGCTGGAATATTATTGGTATTAGTTTCTTTACCTTTTACTTCATTAAATAGTATTTTTACTAATGGAGGACATATTAGTAGAATTGCTGGATTTATATTAGTATTTTTACTTGTTATGTATATTTATTTTTCAATAAAATGGGCTAGAAATTCAAAAGATGAGTCTACTGCAGTTGCTGTTGACGTTGAGAAAGAAGACAACAATGTTATGGCTTTAGTTAAACTTATATTTGGAGTTGCAATAGTGATTATTTCATCTAAAATACTAATACCTACTGTTCAAGAAACAGCTATAAGATTAAATGTACCCAATAGTGTAATAGCAGCTACATTAGTAGCATTCGGTACTTCGCTTCCTGAATTAGTAACATCAGTAACAGCAGTACTTAAAGGACATGGAGAATTAGCTATCGGTAATGTAATAGGAGCAGATATATTAAATATTCTATTTGTAGTAGGTTCTGCAGCAGCTTTTGGAAGTGGTGGAATTACAGTTACTCCAAACTTTTTTAAATTGTATTTTCCTGCGATGTTATTCATTTTAACAGTATTTAGAATTGGTACATTAATTTCAAAAGATAGTTTAAAAAGAACATTTGGATTAATATTGTTTGGAACTTATATTGTGATAAGTATATTAAGTTATGCATAATGTTTATAAAACTAATTTGATACTAAAAAAGCGAGCTTGGCTCGCTTTTCTAATGCAGAAATTAAATCTTATAATATCAAAGAAATTATGATAAAATTAATATAGTTATTACAATGCAACCGATTGCACTTTATTTGTTAGGGGGATAATATGGATAGTAATCAAGTAGAAATAAAGAAAAAATCACTTTTTTCATTAACGTGGCCTATATTTATTGAAATTCTATTACAGATGTTATTAGGAAATGCAGACACTCTGATGCTTAGTCAGTATTCTGATAGCTCAGTAGCAGCTGTAGGTGTATCTAATCAGGTTCTTTTTATGTTAATTGTATTGTACGGTATTTTATCAAATGGTTCAGCTATATTGGTTGCACAATACTTAGGAGCTAAAAGGAAAGACAGAGTCCAAGAAGTGGTGATTATAGCATTTATTATAAATTTGCTTATTGGTTTTATTCTAAGTGTTGGGTTATATGTTTTTGGGATTAATATATTACAGTTGATGAATATACCACCTGAAATATTAGATGTTGCAGTTATATACATGCAAATAGTCGGAGGTTTTTCTTTTATTCAGGCTTTACTTATGACTGCTATTGCAGTAGTAAGGGGTCATGGAATGATGAAAATTTCCATGTATGTTACTATCGGTTCTAACATAATTAATGTAATTGGTAATTATATGTTTATATTTGGGCCTTTTGGTATACCAGCTTTAGGAGCCAAGGGTGTAGCAATTTCTACAACATTTAGTAGGTTTATAGCATTAATAGTAATGTTATATATTATAAACACAAAACTAGAATTGAAGACATCATTTAGAAATATGAATAAATATCCTAAGGATACTATAAAGAAGCTGTTAAAAATTGGAATACCTACAGCTGGAGAACAACTGTCATATAATACATCCCAGATTGTTATTACGTCGTTTATATCAATGTTAGGTGCTCAAGCACTAACAACAAGGGTATATGTACAGAATATAATTATGTTTATATTTTTATTTGCTGCAGCAATAGGGCAAGGAACTCAGATTTTAATTGGCCACTTGATAGGTGCAGGGAAAAAAGACGAGGCATATAAAATCTGTCTTAAGAGTTTAAGAATAGCGATGGTTATGGTTATTATAGTTACTACTTTATTTTTTGTATTGAGAAAAAGTTTGATGGGAATTTTTACTGATAACCCTTCTATAATTAATACAGGAAGTACATTAATAGCTTTAGCTTTTATAATAGAACCTGGAAGAACCTTTAATTTAGTTGTGATTAATTCATTACGTGCAGCAGGAGATGTAAAATTCCCAGTATATATGGGAATATTATCAATGTGGGGTATAAGTGTAGTATTATCCTATATATTAGGCATATATTTTGAATTAGGCCTTGTGGGTATTTGGATATCATTTGCAGTAGATGAGTGGTTGAGAGGAGTATTAATGCTATGGAGATGGCGTACACGAGTATGGGAGGATATGTCATTTGTTGCAGATGAAGAAATTGTAAGTGTTGAGAACTAATTAACTCCAGTCAAGGATAATAATTCTTTGACTGGAGTTAATTTTCGAACAAACTACCATGCTTTATGTATCATTCTGACATAAGATTTTTTAAAACCCATTTTTTCATATAATTTTATTGCTCTTTCGTTATTTGTTTCTACATGTAAGGAAAGGTTTCCTTCAGTTTCTTCTATAGCTTTACTTAATAATTGTGTGCCAATTCCACGACCTTTAGAATGCTTATTGGTAGCTATATAGGCTAGATGGTATTGTGGTATAAAAGTTTCAAAGCTTGTATTTATGATTACTGCTAAGCCTGCTAATTGATTGGCATGATATGCAGCAAATACAAAACCCTTTTCAAAAGCATTGTCTAAAGCGTCTTTAATTTCATAAACAGGGTCAGAAAATTCCATTAACCACCCATTTATTAATTCGGCTAACTTATTATTAGATATATCTTTTTCTTCTTTAGTAATTTGACGTATATCTAAATCGACTTTACCATCATTTAATAAGATTATATGATTGCCATCAGAAATATTGCCTTTTTCAACTTCTTTCATAAAACCAGCAATTGGATAACCATTGGCAATATTAAAACTTACATTTTCAAGTTTTTTAAATCTTTCTATGTATTCTACTAATTCTTCTTCACTAATTCCAGTAATTTTCCCATCGGTATCGTAAATAGCATCTAAAGCATCTTGTGCAATCGAGCTTTTTAGATTAATTAAATGTTTATTATATTTCGTAATTTTTAAATCTTGTTTATTAACGGGTAGGATTTTATCACTGTTTTTCTTATAGGAATCATATATAATATTACCTTTATCTATAGTACAGCTGTAAAGTTTAGGTAATTTTTTGATTTTTCCATCTATCCAAAGTTGTCTAAAGCCTAAGTCTAACCCTGACACAGAAAAACCATAGCTAAGAAGGGTGAAAACAGTATTTATTTCACTTTTTATTTGCTTTGTTAACTCTTTTGCTATAGAAGACAAAGCCATCATATTTAATATATTGTTTTCCATACCTGGATTTGCATTATACCATCTATATTTTTTAGATAATTCTTTACTGTATTCAATGCAATCAGTTGGAGAGTTACCATACTCAATAATCTCTATGTTAGGAGAATTAAATAATTTATCATCTGATATTTTGCTGTTTTTAGGTAGTATAAACACACATTTTATATCATAATATTGAGATAAATATGCCACAGTTTTAGAAAGTGCCCCATAAACTCCTAAGCAGATAGTTTTTTTGCCAACAGATATTGCATCTTTAATTAATAGATATGCTAGTCTATCCATTCGATGACCAGATGGGTTGTTTCCTTCAAGCTTTAAATAAATTTTAGATATACCTAGTTCTTTTTCTAGATTTTTTGCGCGTAGTATCGGAGTTTTACCAACTCTGTTTTTAATAATATTTTTATTCATTATTTCCCTCCAGTGTTAAATTAACATATATAATATCATATACCCAAAAAAGCTTAATTAATAGTATTATGGGTAATTATCTATATTTATATAATATAGTGCTAATTAAAAATTATAAACTTCTAAATAATTCGTCTCTGTAATCATATTTTTCATTAACAGCATTATTTAGTGTTTTTAGTAGTAAGTTTTTATCTTTAGGAAGAGTGCCTGCTAAAGGAAGATAATTAGATGCATGGTTACTTCTAAATATACAGTTAGTAACATTTAAGTTTTTGATTAATTCTTTGGTTTCTAGCATAACTTCATTAGGAGTTAGTAGAGTAAATTCTCCATTTTGAATTTGTCTATATAATTCAGTATTAGGATGGACTAATAAGGTTAATAGTGCTAAATAATGAGGGTCTATTTCGTTTATGACCTTTGCAGATTCAATTGCATGCTCCTTCCAGTTTTGCCTACCACCAAGGCCAGAAATAAGTGTAACTGACAACTTTATACCTGACGCAATTATTTTTTTACCAGCTTCTATCATGTCCTTAGGGGTTACTCCTTTTTTAATAAAATTTAATATATTAGGACTTCCAGATTCAACACCTAAGTATGCTATTTTTAATCCTAACCTATGTAATTCTATTAGTTCTTCTAACGATTTTCTTAGTATATCTTTAGGAGCACTATATATTCCAACTCTTTGACATTCTGGAAACAATTCGTTTATTTTATGAAGTATTTGTTTCAATTTTTCTGTTTTTAATACCAGTGCATTTCCGTCAGCTAAGAATATTCTATTGACATTTTTATATGCTTTTCTAGCTGTTTTTAAGTCTTCGAAAACTTCATCTATTTTTCTTATTCTAAATTTTTTATCTTTGTACATACTACAGAATGTACATTTATTATGTGAACAACCAATTGTTACTTGTATAATAAGACTTCTAGCTTCACTAGGTGGTCTATATACTGTTCCTTCGTATTTCATTTGTTTATATTGCCCCCTTAAATTAGTTTTTGATATATAGTATTGTATCACATAATAGTAAAAAAATTTAAATGATAGCATGTTTAATAAAAGATATTCAGTTTATGTAATATACTGGGATAATAGGTAAATAAGTATATAATGTAACTATATAATCTGTTTTTTTAAATTAAAGAAGGTGCTAGAAGTGAAAAAATATATAGTGTTTCTTATATGTATTGTATGTGTAATTTGTATTATTCTAATGTTTAATAAATTTTCTATATATGATAAAGCTAAGCTTACCCAATTTTTTTATCAAATAAGAGAAAATCCAAACTGTGGTATTATATTTATTATTATGACAGCAGGGTTAAGTATGCTATTTGTTCCTATTTCATGGATGGTAGCTACATCAGCGATTTTGTTTGGCTTTAAGTGGGGGCTTATTTATTCTATATCTGGAGCTATTATATCAAGTATTCTTTCTTTTTTCTTAGGTAGAATTTTTAAAAAAGATTTTAGAGAATTTATAATGAGAAGGATTAGAGTGAAGGATTGGAATATAGATATTAACTCTGTATCCTATGAAATGCAAAAATCTGGATTTAAATATGTGCTTTTATTACGAAATATACCTATGATGCCTTTTACTTTAGTTAATTATATAGCTGGTTTTACTTCTGTTAAATTCAAAGACTATATAATTGGAAGTTTCTTAGGAATGATTCCAGGTATGGCAATAGCTATATATTTGTTTTCTAGAGTAATAGATATAAGGAAAAATCCAAAAGGAATGATTATTCCTTTGGTTTTAGCAAGTCTTTATTATATAGGAATATTTCTATGGAATAAAAAGTTAAAGGAAAGGTAGAAGTGACATTTATCATTTTTTAGTTAAAATGTTGCCTATTATTTTTATTATTCTATCAGCTATTGCCTTGTATCCTTTACTGTTTGGATGGATATCATCAATGGATATATACTTATCTCTGTTATATTTAAATAAATCATATGATGGTATAAAGGTAGAGTTTTGATAACTTTCAACAAGTAGTTTAGTTTTATAGTTCCATTCTAAAAGTAAATTTAAATGCTGTTTTTTTATCTTGTTCAAATCCAAAGGATTATACAAACCTAAAAAAATCATATAGGCATTGGGATTTATTGAGTTTATATTATTTAATATACTGGTTAGGTTTTTTAAATATCTATCTTCTACTTCATAAAATAATGTTTCATTAATAGATTCTACACTGTGGAAATTTTTAAGTATATCATTACCACCAGTAGATATTATAATTACATCTGAATTTTTAACTAATTGGCTAACATTTTGTTGGTTGATTTGAGAGAGTAGTTCAGATGATAGTTGACCGTTAATCGCTGCTTTTATAACATTGACTTTTTTATTTGTATTTTGCTCTAGATAATTAGCAAAATGTCCAGTAAAACCATATCCAGTTTCATCACCTGTACCTCTTGCTAATGAATCCCCTAATACTAAAATGCTAATTTGGTCTTTATTCTGTATGACCTTAATAGTATCTTCAGTTAATGAATAAGGTTGTTCTTTACTATTAGTTATTTTATCCCTGGGCCAACTTTCAGTAATAATTAGAGAACTTTTTATTCCATATGAAAATATACTAATACTGATAATAAAGATAAAAAGAATACCATACCATATTTTTTGCATTTTATTATCTCCTTTTTCGTTTTATCGAATGTTAAGTTAATTTCATTACAGCTATTTTTTTACTATACTAAAACATCCTGTTTCATAAAAACGATGAAACTAATTATTAATGCAAAGGCTCCCCAAATAAATAATATTAGTAAAGAAAAAGAAAGTGTGATATTATCTACAGCCATAATTCTTCCAGATAAAAAATTAGAGAGTTCTATATTAGTAGTAAATAGGTATTTTAATACATCCCAACCCTTAAATAAGAAATTCATAAAATTGCCAGCAATAAGAGTTGAAACCATTATTCCTATTGCTACAGGTGTACTTCGTACAAGCACTGATACCATAAAGGTTAGAGTACCAATAACTATAGATACATACCAAGCGAGGCTATATAATAGGATGATATATTGCCAATATTCTATATTTTGTACTTGAGATGCATCAAGTTTTCCATTAATTACTTTAAATCCAGTAACTATTGGTTCATTCCAACCATTAAATCCAAAGAATAGTGATGATATAATTACTGAATAAATCCCGGTAAGTATTATTACAAATGTTGTTATGATTAAAAGTGAAATATATTTACTAAGTAATATCTTCCATCTAGGTACAGGTTTAGTTAAAAGTATTTTAATAGTTCCATCTGAAAACTCACTCGATACAATATCACTTGCTAATATTATAATTAGCATAGGAAGAAACAAAGGTATAGAATCTTCCATAAAAGATTTTGTAAATCTCGCTGAACCTGGTACTAGTGGGTTAATATTATTGTTTATATAATATTGTAGTCGTTCTATTTTTACTTTAATAGAAGCTTTTCTTGATTCTAAAGTATATGGACTTTGTAATTTTGTATTCAAATCAAGTATTTGCTGCTTTACTATTTTAGTCCAGTCATCAGATTCTATTTCACCTAATCTGTTTATTATTTCTGCTTCTGTTTTATCTGATATGTATTTCTGGCCATAGGCATACAAAACTATAAATAATAATAGTAAAACTGAAATTACTAAAAGTCTTCTTTTATATAATAATTTTATTCCTTCATTTTCTATTAATTTAAACAATTTTATCACCTTCAGTTAGTTCTAGAAATAATTCTTCCAGAGTGTTATTTTTTCTTTGAACATACTTTATGTTTATACCATTTTTTATTAAGAATTTATTTATAGTAGTCAAATCATAATTATCTATAGTGCCAGTTAATGTTTTATTATTTATAACCTTGGTTTTTAAGTTCCATTTTTCATAAAGTAATGTGCTAGCTTTTTTAGAATTAGATAAACACCAAATTACTTTATCGTCAAATAATATATTTTTAACTTTATCTGTTTTTATTATTCTACCATTACTAATAATAGCTACTCTATCACATACTTGTTGTATTTCAGATAATATATGACTAGATATTAAAATACTCATATTTTCTTTATAAACAAGTTTTTTTAATAACTCTCTGAATTCACGTATTCCTGACGGGTCTAGACCATTTGTTGGTTCATCCAAAATTAGAAGTTTGGGTTTAGATATTATTGCTTGAGCAATACCCAATCTTTGACGCATTCCCAATGAGTATGTACTGACTCTATCATGAATTCTATTACTTAAACCAACTATTTCAACTATTTCTCTAATTCTTTTCTCACTAATTGCTGAATTCATAGAAGAAAATAACATAAGGTTTTCTAATCCAGACATGTAGTTATACATTTCAGGATTTTCTATAATACAACCTATATTTTTCATTGCTTTTACAAAGTTGTTTTTTAACGAGTACCCGCATATTTTAATGGTTCCAGATGAAGGTTTTATTAGACCTACTATCATCCTCAGAGTAGTTGTTTTTCCAGCACCATTTGGACCTAAAAATCCAAAAATTTCATTATTGTTTACAGTTATGTTTATACCTTTTATTATTTCACGATTTTTTATTTTTTTCTTAACATTGATAAGTTCAAGTACAGGCTGATTCATATAAAACTCCTTTCTAAATTAATTTCTATTATATAAAGTTACCAACGTACGGTGATTATATTATTGCTTGTAATTGGTATATATTACTAGATACAAAAAATAAATAAATTATTGACACACGTATACATATACAGTAATATAAATATTAATACAAATAAATATATATAAGCTGTGAAAGGTAATAGTAGATATTTAAGGCTTACAGAGAGGAAATCCTAGGCTGAGAGATTTCTAGCCCTCTGAATATTGAACCCGGCCTGGAGCTTCTAGACTGAAAAAAAGTAAGTTTAGACGGTGTTAGCCGTTATAAAATTAAGTGAGCCAATGAAATGTATTAATTGGTTAAATAGGGTGGTACCGCGGATAAACTTCGTCCCTTTTTGTGAGGGAACGGAGTTTTTTTATTTATAAAATAAATGAAGGGGGTTATTCGTATGTATGATTATGATATGGGAATAATATTTGCTTTTGTAGGGTATTTGTTTTTTATGTTAGGTATTGGACTTCTGTTTTACAAAAAAACTTCTAGTCTGTCTGAGTATATTATAGGTGGTAGAAATTTAAATAGTTGGGTTACTGCATTAAGTTCTCAAGCATCAGATATGAGTGGATGGCTTTTGTTGGGATTACCTGGATATGCTTATGCAAGTGGAGTGGAGGCAGTATGGATAGCTGTAGGATTAGCTGTAGGTACTTATCTTAATTGGAAATTTGTTGCTAAGAGATTAAGAAAATATACTGAGATAGCAGGTGATTCTATAACTTTATCTTCATATTTGCAAAATAGGTTTAAAGATAATTCTAAAGTTATAAGAATAACGTCAGCTGTTATTATTTTAGTGTTTTTCACAATATATACGGTGTCAGGCTTTGTAGCAGGAGGAAAGTTATTTAGTACAGTTTTTAATGTATCTTATAAATACGCACTTTCTATTGGTGCATTTGTAATAATAATATATACATTTTTAGGTGGATTCATGGCAGTATGTTGGACAGACTTTTTTCAAGGAATGTTAATGTTTTTTGCACTTTTATTGGTTCCTTTAACATGCATGAAAATTACAGGTGGGTATCATGTTACCATTGATAAATTTAAATTAATAAATTCTGAGCTATTAAACCCTATTACAACTATTAAGGGAGAAAACATATCATTAATATCTATGGTTTCGCTATTGGCATGGGGACTTGGATATTTTGGTCAGCCTCATATACTTGCACGCTTTATGGCTATAAAGTCATCTAAACAAATAAAAAAAGCTAGAATAATAGCAATGGTATGGGTACTTATATCATTGGCAGCTGCAGTTTTAGTTGGTATAGTAGGGAGAGTTTTTCTAACTAAGGCCTTAGAGGGTAGTGCACAAGAAACGGTATTTTTAGTTATGGTAGATTCGGCATTTCCATCATTACTAGCTGGTATTTTATTAGCAGCAGTACTTGCTGCTATAATGAGTACAGCTGATTCTCAACTTCTTGTTACAGCTTCAGCACTTACAGAAGATATATATAAAACTATAATTAGAAAAAATGCAAAGGATAGAGAGTTGGTTTGGGTGAGTAGGGTGACTGTGATTATAGTGGCAATGATAAGCTACTTATTTGCTTTAAATCCAGAAAGTTCTGTTTTAAATCTTGTTTCATATGCATGGGCAGGATTTGGGGCAGGATTTGGACCTACTATTTTAATTTCTTTAATATGGAGGAGGATGACAAAAAAAGGTGCATTGGCAGGAATGATTGTTGGAGGAGTAGTAGTGTTAATATGGAAACAATTAAGTGGAGGAATATTTGAATTATATGAGATTGTACCAGGCATTTTATTATCTGTTCTAGTAATTGTAATAATTAGTCTTTTAGATAAGCAACCAAATGAAGATATAATAATTGAGTTTGAAAGGGTAAATATATTTTCTTAAAACTAAAAAACAGTAGCTGTTTTGCTACTGTTTTTTAGTTAATAATTTTTATTCTATTCACATATAGAATATTTTTGTTCAATCTTTCTAAAAAGTGTAACTATCAAAGATGTGAAAATGAGATAAAATATCGCAGCTAATATAAAAGGTGTTATATTAAAATCTCTAGTTACTGCTTGTTTAGCAGCTCTTAGTAAGTCTCCCATTCCTATTGCAGCTACTAAGGCTGTGTCTTTAACTAATGTTATAGCTTCATTAGATAAGGGAGGAAGAACTCTATTGGCTGTTTGAGGTAGTATGATGTATATCATTGTCTGCCAATAATCCATTCCTAACGAATAAGCAGCTTCATATTGACCTTTAGGAATAGATTGAATACCAGCTCTAAATATTTCCGTTAAATAAGCACTATAATTAAGAATAAAAGTGATGGCAGCAGCCATAAATGGTGTAAGTGTAATATTTATGACAGGAAGACCAAAATAAAAGAAGAAAAGTTGTAACAGAAGAGGCGTACCTCTAAAAATCCAAGTGTATAAACTTAATAATATATTAATTAATTTATATTTAGATACCTTTCCTAAGGCTAATATAATGCCAAAGGGTATAGAAAATAGAATAGTAATCATGTATAACTTTATAGTAACTAAACTGCCTTTTAAAACATAATTAGATACATCAAATATATACTCCATATATTTTCACCTATTCTAGTATAATATCTTTTCCGAACCATTTTTCAGAAATTTTACTTGCTGTACCGTCCCTTTTCATTTCGTCTAATATTCTATCTATTTCTTGTTTTAATTTTGTATCTTCTTTTCGTATACCTATACCATATAATTCTTTACCAAAATCATCATTTAAAATTTCATATGATTTAGGATTTTTATTTAAATAATATCTACCTAGTATTTCGTCAACTACTAAAGCATCTATTCTACCAGCTTTTAAGTCCATTAAAGCTTCAACATTATTTGGATATTGTCTTATTTCCTTTAAGTTATTTACTACTTGCTTGTCCTTATTTAGTGCATACCAACTACTGCTCTCTAATTGTACACCAACAGATTTACCTTTTAAATCATCCTTAGATTTAATGTTTGAGTCTTTTTTTACAACTATGATTTGTTTATTTTCAAGATAAGGCTTAGAAAAGTTTATTTTTTTCTTTCGATTTTCAGTTATTGTCATTCCATTCCAAACTATGTCTATGTTTTTATTAACTAATGTTAACACTATACCATCCCACTCAACAGGTTTAAATTTAACTTTTACTCCCATTCGGTTACCTAATTCTTTAGCTAAATCTATATCAAAGCCTACTATATTACCTTCTTTGTCCCTGAAACCCATAGGTGGGAAGTTATCATCTAATCCTATAATTAGCTCACCATTTTCTTTAATCTTATCAAGGGAGTTAATTGTATTAGATTGACTAGAGCATCCAACTATAAGTAATACTATAGATAAAATAGATACTAATAAAATCTTTTTGCGCATATTTATTCCTCCTATTAATATTTTTTAAACCTCT
>NZ_ARZA01000138.1 GCF_000387765.1 Caldisalinibacter kiritimatiensis | reverse complement strand
TAATTAAATCCGAATCTGCTATTATTCCCAATCTACCCCCATCATTAAGATTAACAATTTCTTTACCACCAAGTTCACTTAATCTCACTTGATTATCCCCCTTCATTTAATTTTTATCAATTAAACCCATATAAAAAATACTTATTGCTATTATATTTTATTTTTATAGCGAAAAATGTTTTACTTTATAGATTGTCATAAAAAAATACAAATTCATCTTTTTATATGGATATGTAGAATTTTTTTTAGTATTCATTATCATTTATGATGAAATTAGTTATGATATTACATGCCTGTGTGCCCAAATCCTCCCTCTCCTCGCTGTGTATCATCTAGAGACTCAACCTCATCTAATTGCACATTAACTATTTTTGTTATAACCATCTGTGCAATTCTATCTCCTCTATTAATAATAAATTCTCCTGAACTCCAGTTGATTAATATAACTTTTATTTCCCCTCTATAGTCACTATCTATAGTACCAATTCCATTAACTAAACCTATCCCATGATTTATAGCTAGTCCACTTCTTGCCCTAATTTGTGCTTCATATCCCTCTGGTAAGCTTATATGAATTCCAGTAGGTATTAATTTTCTTTCCATAGGTTTTAGAACTATCTTATCTTCAATGTCAGCATATAAGTCTAGTCCAGATGCTCCATCAGTTTTATATTTAGGTAATGGTAATTTGCTTTTTTTAACAATTTTAATTTTCATTATATCATTCTCCTTTTCTTACATTTATATGAAATCCTATTTCTATAAAAATAAACTATGAAAAAAATATTTCATTCATGTCTTCTTTTAATTTATTTTGATTATTAATGTTACCAACATATGCAATATTAAATTTACTAAAGTCAAACACTTTATCTATAATCCTGTTTATATCATCTAAATTAATTTTATCAATTTTTTCTATTATATCTTTTGGTGAGTATATTTTACCTAATAACAATTCAGACTTACCTAAAGATGTCATTCTGTTAGAAGTACTTTCTAGTCCTAATATATAATTTCCCTTCAGCTGCTCTTTAGCCTTATAAAATTCATTATCACTAAAATTTTTATTTTTTATACAATTTATCTCTTCTTTAATTAATTTAGAAACATTACATATCTGATTTGGATTTAAACCAACATAAATAGTAAATACCCCTATATCTTTATAAGCTGATGGATACGAATATATAGAATACACTAATCCCTTATCCTCTCTAATTCGTTGAAAAAGCCTAGAACTCATACTTCCACCAAAAATATTATTTAATAATAGAAGACCATATAGGTCATCATCACCTTGAGATATACCTTCCATACCTAAGCAAAGATGCAATTGTTCTGTTAATTTTCTTTTTCCAATTACTCTTTTATATAAAGTAGGTGGTTTTTCAAAGGGATGGTTCTTCTTATTACCATTCCAATGCCCAAAAAATTTTTCAATTAATTTAATAGTTTCATTAGCTTTAAAATTGCCAGCAATAGCTATTACTGTATTTTTTGGTGTATAATGTTCTTTGAAATATCTTAATATATCTTCTCTACTTAAATTTTTAAGATTATCAGTATGACCTAGTATAGGATACGCTAAAGGATGACCATCAAATATAGTAGTCGAAAGTAAATCATGGACTAAATCTTCAGGTGAGTCTTCGTACATATTAATTTCCTCTAATACTACACTTTTCTCTTTTTCAATTTCTTTTTCTTCAAATTTTGAATTAAATAACATGTCAGCTAATACATCAATAGCTATAGGTAAATGATTATCTAGAACCTTTGCATAAAAACAAGTACATTCCTTACTTGTAAAAGCATTCAATTGACCACCTATATTATCAATACTTTCTGCTATCTCTTTAGCATTTCTATTCTTAGTCCCTTTAAAGAGCATATGCTCAATAAAGTGAGATACACCATTATTTAATTTATTTTCTCGTCTTGAACCTGTTTCAACCCATATACCAACTGTGACAGATTTTACATGTGGAATATACTCTGTTACGACTCTTAAACCGTTATCCAATACAAATTTATTATACATATTTGCACCCCGCTAAATTTTTTTTCTAATTCATTATAGAATAGAATTATAATACTTTCAACTATATACCACAATAAAGTTTATCTTATAATATCACTTACCTTACCAATTTTATAACCTTGCTTTTCTAAACTATTTATTAACTCAGGTAATGCTTTGATAGTTTCTTGCTTTGGGTGCATTAATACGATAGCTGAATTATGAGTTTTACTTATAACCCTTTGTATAATTTTTTCTTTTTTACTGTCTTTTCTCCAATCGATTGTATCTATACTCCACATTATAACATCATAATCTAAATCATTTGCTGCTTTAATGGTAAAATCATTAAAAGCTCCTGCCGGTGGAGCAAAGTATTTAGGCTTTTCACCTGTTACTTTCATGATTATATTATGAGCTCTTGTTATTTCTTTCTTGTTTTCTTCATATCCCAATTTACTATAATCTCTGTGTTTATACCCATGATTACCTATTTCATGACCTTCTTTATGTATGTTTTTTAATAATCCTTGATACTTTTCTGCCCATCTACCAGTAACAAAAAAAGTTATTTTTATATCATTATTTCTAAAAGTTTGTAACATTGCAGGTATGTATTCATTCCCCCAATCTACATTGCATGCAAAAGCTATTATTTGTTTATCAATATTGCCTTTATAAAATACATCTCCATTATTAAATGTTTCTGTAGATTTTGTTCTTTTTACATACGTAAATATAAAAGTAAAAACAATTAATAAGATTAATGCTATAATAATTATTTTTAAAGTATTATACTTAATAAAAAAAATTTTCAATTTTCTTCCCCCTAAAATATATTTATTACTATAATAATATACATTTACTAAACAAATATATTCCAGTTAAAATAAAAAAGACACAAACCTACAGTAGGTTTATGCCTTACTTGTCGCATTTCTTTTCTTCTTTTAAAGCTTCTTTCCTTGAAAGATTGATTCGTCCTTGTTTGTCAATATCTACTACCTTAACTAATATTTCATCGCCAACCGATAGTACATCTTCTACCTTATCAATTCGTTTGTCTGAAATATTTGAAATGTGTACCAACCCTTCTTTTCCATCAAGAATTTCTACAAAAGCACCAAATGGAGCTATTCTAGCAACTTTCCCTAAATAAACATCTCCTATTTCTATATCTTTTATTACTTTTTCTATCATTTCAATTGCCTCTTTACCTTTTTCTAAATCTTCAGCTGCAATTATAACCTTACCATTATCTTCAATATCAATTTTTACTCCAGTTTTATTGATTATTTTATTAATGGTTTTTCCTCCTGGGCCTATGATATCTCTGATTTTGTCTTCTTTTACTTCCATTGTTAATATCCTTGGTGCATATGGCGATATTTCTTCTCTAGGACTAGAAATAACTTCTAACATTTTACCTAGTATATATAATCTTCCTTGTTTCGCTCTATCTAATGCTTCTTTTAATATGTCCTTTCCTATTCCTGCGATTTTAATATCCATTTGAATTGCAGTAATCCCTTTTTCAGTTCCTGCTACTTTAAAGTCCATGTCTCCAAGAAAATCTTCCATACCTTGTATATCTGATAATATAACTACATCGTCTTCTTCCTTAATTAATCCCATTGCAATTCCTGCTACTGGAGCTTTTATTGGTACACCAGCATCCATTAAAGATAGTGTACTACCACACACACTTGCTTGTGATGTCGACCCATTTGAACTTAATACTTCAGAAACTAATCTTATTGTATAAGGAAATTGCTCTTCACTTGGAATAACAGGTTCCAAAGCTCTCTCAGCAAGAACGCCATGACCTATTTCTCTTCTTCCAGGACCCCTTAAGAACCTCGTTTCTCCTACACTATATGGTGGAAAATTGTAATGATGCATATATCTTTTCGATTCTTCATCTGTTAACCCATCTAAGATCTGAACGTCACCTTTAGCTCCTAACGTAGCTACAGTTAAAACTTGAGTCTGACCTCTATTAAATAATCCTGAACCATGAGTTCTAGGTAATAATCCTACTTCACAAGATATAGGCCTAATCTCATCAATCTTACGATTATCTGGCCTAATACCTTTTTCTACAATATTTTTTCTTACCTGTTCCTTTATAATATTATAAATTGCTTCATCAACATCTTTTTCATTTTCTGGATATCTCTCTAAGAAATATTCAAATATCTCTTCTTTTACATTATTTAATCTCTCTTCTCTTTCCTGCTTATCAGGAGTTTGTATAGCTTTTACTATCTTATAAGTAGCATATTCAGTAACTTCTTGCTCAATAGCTTTATCAACTTCAAATAGCTCAACTTGCTGCTTTTCTTTTCCTACTTCTTTTTGAATATTTTTTATAAACTTACAAATTTCCTTTATTTCTTCATGTGCAGTCATAATTGCTTCTAGCATAACATCTTCTGGTACCTCATTAGCTCCAGCTTCCACCATCATTACGGCATCTTCTGTACCCGAAACTACTAATTTTAAATCAGTTTTTTCCCTTTGCTCACTTGTTGGGTTAATAACGTATTGTCCATCAACAAGTCCTACTGATACTGAACCCGTAGGTCCATCAAAAGGTATATCAGAAATGCTAAGAGCAATAGAAGAACCTATCATAGCTACTATATCTGGTGGACAATCTTGGTCAACCGATAGAACTGTTGTAATAACTTGTACATCATTTCTGTATCCTTTTGGAAAAAGTGGTCTAATTGGTCTATCAATAAGTCTAGCTGTTAATATTGCCTTTTCACTTGGCTTACCTTCACGTTTTATGAACCCTCCTGGAATTTTTCCAACTGCATATAATCTTTCTTCATAATCTACACTCAGTGGGAAAAAGTCCACACCTTCTCTAGGTTCTTTTGATGCTGTGGCAGTTACTAATACAACAGTATCTCCATATCTTACTAAACATGCTCCATTAGCCTGTTCAGCTACTTTTCCTATTGTTACTGCTAATTTCCTGCCAGCTAAAGTATATTCATATCTTTTCTCCATACTTAACCTCCTTATTTCATTGTCTATATGTACACTATCATTATATTATTATAACCCTATTTTTCAAATTAAACCACTCTTATCAATAAGTTTTATAAAACAATAGAGCGGGTATACCCCGCTCTAACTATCTTCTTAAACCTAATCTCTTGATTAAGCTACGATATCTTTCAATATCATTCTTTTGTAAGTACTTTAATAATCCTCTTCTCTTACCTACCATTTTTAAAAGACCTCTTCTTGAATGATGGTCTTTCTTATGTTCTTTTAAATGCTCAGTTAGTTTGTTAATTCTGTGAGTTAAAATAGCTACCTGTACTTCCGGGGAACCTGTGTCACCCTCTTTAAGTTGATATTCCTTAATAATGGCTGCTTTTTCTTCCTTGCTTATACTCATTTATAACACCTCCAAATTATTTTTACACCTTAATCCAAGTATACGCCGAGGTAACGATACACTTAGGTTAAGGTATTTAACAAGACATATTCTATCATAAAGATTTTACTTTGTAAATGATTATTTTTTATTTTATCATTTTAATATCATTTTCTATTTGTTTTATCAAATCATCTTGTGAATTAAATTTCTTCTCAGGTCTAATAAAATCTAAAAATCTAATTTCTATTGTTTTGTCATAGATATATTTATCAAAATGAAAAATATGGGTCTCTATAGTTATTCCTGTGCCTTTGAAAGTTGGTTTATACCCTATATTAGTAATACTACTATATGTTTTGTTATCTATAACTGTTGATGTTTTATATACACCACTCTTTGGTATGACGTAACTAACTGAAGGTTTAATATTTGCTGTAGGGAACCCCATTATTCTACCTCTACTTTCACCATTAGTAACTTTTCCAATAATACTAAATGGTTTTCCTAATAGTTTATTTGCTCTTTTCATTTTCCCTTTTTCAATTAAACATCTTATTAAACTACTACTTATCACTTTGCCATTATCATAAACAGGTGGTATTATCAAAACTTCTATTCCTAGTTTTTCTCCAAGTGTTTTTAAATATTCAACATCACCTTTAGCTTTAAAACCAAATCTAAAATTAAAGCCTACTACTACAGCTTTTGCATTTAGCTTATCTAAAATTATCTTTTTTATAAAGTCTTCTGGAGATAAACGCATTATATTTTCATCAAATTCAATTAAATATAAATAATCTACATTCATGCTTTCAAAGCACTTAATTCTTTGTTCATTATTCATTATTGATTTAGGTAATTCTCTTGTTTTTATAATATTGGCTGTATGCTTGTTAAAAGTACAGACGACACTTTTAAGATTTTTTTCGCTAGAAATTTTTAACATTTCATTTATCAAACTTTGATGTCCTAGATGAATACCATCAAAATTTCCTATAGCTACTACAGTATTCTCGTCTATACTTACATTATCTCCTATTATAACCTCCATTATAAATCCCCTTTACACCAGTAATTTCTCCATTTTAACAAACCACGCATCTCCTAATTCAACTATTTTCCCTATTCCTAAAAACCTTCCTTCGCAATATATCCTATACTTAGCCATTTTATTGTACAATTTCATAACATCATGTTTCTTTCCTAAAAAAACTCTACCACCATTTGTAATAATTTTTTTATTTCTTTTTTTAATAGTTATTATTTTATAGTTATCTAATGGATAATCAATCGGTAAAATAATATCGTCAATTTGATTATTGTTAACATAATCGTTTATCTCTTCAATAGTATATGCGTTTAACAAATCAAATTTATCTACTCTTGTTCGTAGTAAAAAAGACATATACCCATAAGGCCCCAATTGTCTGCCGATATCCTTGCATAATGTTCTTATATATGTCCCTTTTGAACATTCAACATCAAATAATATTTTTTTATTGTCTTTAATACTAATGATATCTAGATTATACACTTTTATTTTCCTTGGTTTTATATCAACCTTTTTTCCTACTCTAGCAAGTTCATATAATTTCCTGCCCTTATGTTTTAAAGCAGAATGCATAGGTGGTATCTGTTCTATTTCACCTAAAAAATTTTTAAATACCCTTCTAATTTCATTTTCATTAACTTTTATTTCAGACTCTTTAATTACTTTTCCATATTTATCTTGAGTATCAGTTTCTTTACCTAAAGTTAATTCACACCTATATTTTTTTCTTTTTTCTATAAGATATTGGGTAATCTTTGTAGCCTTTCCTAAGCAAATTGGTAATACTCCTGCTGCATTTGGATCTAATGTTCCTGTATGACCAACTTTTTTAGTTTTCAGTTTACTCCTAATATAACTTACTACATCGTGTGAAGTCATTCCTGTAGGCTTTAAAACATTTAATATTCCGTTCATTGTCATCACCTAATATCTTTTAATATCTCTTCTAAAATATCGTGTTTTGCTTCTTCAATACTTTTAAATATTGTACACCCTGATGCTCGAACATGCCCCCCACCGTTAAACCGCTTTGCTATATCGGCTACATCTACATATCTTTTTGACCTTAAACCAACTTTTATTTCATTGTTAGCTATCTCCTTCAAAACACATGCTACTTCAACTGTACTTATATTTCTTATAAACTCTACAATTCCATTTGTATCATGTATAGTTGCTTTACAATCCTCTAGCATATTTCTACTAATATATACTACTGCTACTTTTTTATTCTCATAAAATTCTAATGTATTTAAAGCTTTTATCAATAAATTTGCTTTATTTAAGGATGTACTCTGGTATAATTCTACATTTATCTTATTTAAGTCTATCCCTTTTTCTAATAATCTTGAAGCTACTATGTGTGTATAAGCAGAAGTACTTTCATATTTAAAACTACCAGTATCAGTAGAAATAGCAACATATAAACATGTTGCTATTTCTTTAGTAACATTAAGTCCTAAGTACTCTAAAATTTTATAGATAATCTCTCCTGTTGAACTTGCTTTTGGTAAGACTATGTTTAAATCTCCATAATCTAAATTACTTACATGATGGTCAATATTTACTATTGTATCAGCACTTTCTAAAATTGTCTTCATTTCTCCTAATCTTTCTATATCACTGCAGTCTAAAGTTATAATCATATCAAAATATTCATCTCTGCCAACTTTTTTTATATTTTCTATACCAGGTAAAAAGGAAAAATTAGAAGGAATATCGTCAACATATGCAAATTTAACTTCTAGTCCTTCAATTTGTCTTAAAGCAAGGCCAAACCCTAATAAAGAACCAATACTATCCCCATCTGGATGTATGTGAGATATTAAACATACACTCTTGCTCTCTTTTAATTTTTCACCTAAACTTTTTATTTTGAGTTTAATTTCTTTACTCATTTTCATTCCCTCTATCTTCTTTTTCACTCTGTATTTTTTTAATAAGTTGGTTTATATAAACTCCTCGCTCAATTGATTCGTCTAAATAAAATAATGGTTCAGGCGTATATCTTATCTTTACTTTATTACCAATTTCTCTTCTTATAAAACCTTTTGCTCTATTTAACGCCTTTAAAGTCTGTTCTTTATCTAGCTCGTTCCCTAAAATACTTACATAAATTTTGGCATATCTCAAATCTTTAGTCAATTCTACATCAGTTATACTTGTAATAGTTGAAATTCTTGGGTCTTTAAGGTCATTTCTTATAACATTGCTAACTACTTTCTTTATCTCTTCTGATATTCTGTCTAGTCTTCTTGAACCCATATAATCACCCTCTACATATCAAATTATCTCTCTACCTCTTCCATTACATATCCTTCTATTATATCTCCATTCTTTATATCATTGAAGTTTTCTATTCCAAGTCCACCTTCATAACCTGCAGCTAGTTCTCTAACGTCATCTTTAAATCTCTTTAGTGATGATACAGTTCCTTCATGTATAACTACACTATCCCTTAGTAATCTTACTCCACAATTTCTAGTTAATTTACCTTCTTGAACATATATTCCAGCTACTACACCCACATTTGGTACTTTAAATGTTGCTCTTACTTCAGCTCTCCCTATAACTACTTCTTTATATTCTGGTTCTAACATACCCTTTACTGCTGCTTCTATATCTTCAATGGCTTCATAAATTACTCTGTAAGTCCTAACATCTACATTTTCTTGCTTCGCCAAATTAATAGCAGTAGAAGTTGGTCTTACGTTAAATCCTATAACTATAGCATTTGAAGCTGATGCAAGCATTATATCCGTTTCATTAATAGCTCCTACTCCACCATGTATAGTTTTAACCTTTACTTCATCAATACTTAATTTTTCTAATGCTTGCTTAACCGCTTCTATTGACCCTCTCACATCTGCTTTTATAACTACATTTAGGTCTTTAACTTCTCCTTTTTGGATTTGCTCAAATAAATCGTCTAATGATACTTTCTGAGTTGTTTTTAATTGCTCCATTCTTATTTTTTCTTTTCTATTTTCGGCAATCTCTCTTGCTTTTTTATCGCTTTCTACAACATATAAATGTTCACCAGCGTCAGGAACTTCTGATAACCCTAAAATAGCAACTGGAGTCGAAGGTCCTGCTTCTTTTATTCTTTTTCCTTTATCGTCAATCATGGCTCTAACCTTACCATGAGCTGTACCAGTTACAACTGCATCTCCAACTTTTAAAGTACCCTTCTGCACAATTACAGTTGCTACTGGACCTTTTCCTTTGTCCAACTCAGCTTCTATTATAGTACCTTTAGCTCTTCTATTAGGATTTGCTTTAAGTTCTTCCATCTCTGCTACTAAAAGAATCATTTCTAACAATTCATCTATCCCCTGTTTTTTTAGAGCCGAAACTGGCACACAAATCGTATCTCCGCCCCAATCTTCAGGTACTAATCCATGTTCTGTGATTTCTTGCTTGATTCTATCGGGATTTGCTTCTGGTTTGTCTATTTTGTTAATGGCAACAATAATTGGTACATTAGCAGCTTTAGCGTGATTTATCGCCTCTATTGTTTGTGGCATAACACCATCATCAGCTGCTACTACTAAAATAGCAACATCAGTTACTTGTGCTCCTCTTGCTCTCATTGCTGTAAATGCCTCGTGGCCAGGTGTATCTAAAAATACAATTCTTTTATCATTGACTTTAACAGTAGATGCACCAACATGCTGGGTAATACCTCCAGCTTCTCTTTCAGTAACTTTAGTCTCACGTATAGCATCTAGTAAAGAAGTTTTTCCATGGTCAACATGCCCCATAACTGTTACAACTGGAGATCTCTCAATTAAATCTTCCTCTTTATCTTCAAAGTCTAACATTTCTTGTTCATTAGTTTCTTCACTAGCTACCTCATCTTCATGTTTAACCACTATAAACCCGAACTCTTCAGCTATTATACTTGCAGTATCATGATCTATCTCTTGGTTTATATTAGCCATTACTCCTAAAGAAATAAGCTTAGTAATTACTTGATTTGAATTTACTGACATTTTTTCTGATAATTCTTTAACTACTATTGAATCTCCAATCTCAATCTCATTTTGCGAGTTAGTGTTATCTCTTGATTTTTGTTTAGCATCTATGTTTTCACTCTTATTTTTTTTATTCTTTTCTTTCTTTTTCTTGTTTTTGATAATAGTATTAGAGCTTTTCTCTTTTAACTTCTTTTCCTTTGTATCATTATTTTCATTCTCTAATTCATCATTTAATAATTCCTTTATTAATTCCACTTCTTCATCATTAATACTACTCATATGACTACTAACCTCAATATCTAATTCTGCTAATTTTTTTATTAATTCTTTACTTGAAATTCCAAGTTCTTTTGCAAATTTATAAACTCTCAAAACATTCACCCCCTATATATTTTACAGGTGATTAAGTGCTTAATTTCTTAATTAAGCTTTCTGTAAACTGCTTGTCTGTTATAGCTATTATTGAAATCGACTCTTTTCCAGTTGATTTTCCTAGTAGTTCTTTATCGCCAAATAATATATATTTAATTTTATATCTTTTACATAAACTCATAAACTTATCTTTAGTATTTTGGGATGCATTTATAGCTATTATCAATAAATTACACTTTTTTTTCTTAATAGACAATTCACAAGCAGTTCCACCTGTTTCTATAAAACCGGCCTTCCTTCCCAGTCCTAACATAGAATAAATTCTTTTCATTGTTCATCTAACTCCATCTTCAATTTTTCATAAATCTCTTCAGGAACTTGAATCTTTAACGCCTTTGACAATCTATTACTTTTTTGTGCTTTTTCTAAACACTCCAAATCATTGCAAATATAAGCACCCCTACCACTTGCTTTTCCTGTTAAATCTATACTTACTTCTCCCTCTTTGTTTCTTACTACACGTATAAGCTCCCTTTTAGATTTACTCTCATTACATCCTAAACATTTTCTAAGAGGTATTTTTCTTTTTTTCAATCTAATCACTCCTTTAATCTTGATTAGATTGTGCTTGACTTTCACTTTTAATGTCTATTTTCCATCCGGTTAACTTAGCGGCAAGTCTAGCATTTTGTCCTTCTTTACCAATAGCTAATGATAACTGGTAATCAGGTACTATAACACTAGCTGACCTTTCTTCTTCATTAATAGTTACATCGATAACCTCCGCAGGACTAAGGCTATTTGCTATAAATTCAACTGGATCTTCACTCCAGTTTATTATATCAATTTTCTCTCCGTTTAAAGCATCTACTATAGCTCTTACTCTAACTCCTCTATGCCCTACACATGCACCTACTGGATCAACATCATGCTCATTAGAGTATACTGCTATTTTAGTTCTTGAACCCGCCTCTCTTGAAATACTATAAATATCTACAATACCATCATGTATTTCTGGCACTTCTAACTCAAATAATCTCTTTACGAAACCAGGATGTGTTCTGGAAAGAAAAATTTGTGGTCCTTTTGTTGTTCTTTTCACTTCTAAAATATAGCTTTTTATTCTATCACCTTGTTTATAAGTTTCTCCAGGTATTTGTTCAGTAGGTGGTAGTATACCTTCTGTTCTACCTAAATTAACTAATACATTATTTTTACTTACTCGTTGCACTAATCCTGTAACTATTTCACTTTCTCTACTATAAAACTCTTCATAAATTATTTCTCTTTCCGCTTCTCTTATTCTCTGTACTACAACTTGTTTTGCTGTTTGTGCAGCAATTCTTCCAAAGTTTTTAGGAGTAACTTCAACTCTTACAGTATCATCTATATCATAAATCGGATCTATTTTTTTTGCTTCATCTATATCTATTTCTAATAAATCGTCTGTAACTTCCTCAGTAACATTTTTTACAGCATATACTTTTACTTCACCAGTTTCTCTATCTATAAACACTTCAACATTTTGTGATGAACCAAAGTTCTTCTTATATGCTGAAATTAAAGCAGCCTCAATTGCTTCAAGTAATTTTTCTTTAGATATTCCTTTTTCTCTTTCTATCTCATCAAGAGCCTCTAAAAACTCAGCTTTCATCCCCTTAAACCTCCCTATCAAAATTTCACAGCTAAATTAATTCTAGATATTATATTTCTAGGAATTTTAACTTTTCCATTCTCCTCTTCATCTATTTCTATTTCATCATCATTAAATCCTATTAGTTCTCCAATTAGTCTCTTTTTCCCATTTAGCGATTTATACAAGCTCACTTCCACATCATTATGTAAATTACTTTCTAAGTCTTCATCACTTTTAAGAGGTCTGTCTAATCCAGGAGATGACACTTCTAGAAAATATTGCTCCTCTATTGGGTCTATTTCATCTAACTTTAAGCTCACTCGTTCACTTACCTCTTGGCAATCTTCTATTGAAATTCCTCCTGGCTTATCTATGTATATTCTCAAATATTTATGTGGTCCTTCTTTAACAAATTCTACGTCTACAAGTTCAAACCTTAACTCCTCAGCGATAGGTTGTGCAATCTCTAAAACTAAGTTTTCAACCTGCTTCTTTTGCATATTATCACCTCCATTTTGGTACATTCATATTTTTCCTAAAAAAAATTATCTTATTCTTTTATTATAAAAATAACAGAAAGAGTGGGGAGCCCCCACTCTTGCTACATACAACATCTCCGGTAACATTAAAACACTCTCTAACCTAATATATCATACAGTTTAAGAAAAATCAAATATTAAATAAAGATAATTGATTACTTTCAGACATACCATCTAAGCAACCATGATTTCTTAATGCTTCTATCACTGTTTTTGATACTTTAGTTCTGTTTACTAAATCTTCAACTGAAATAAACTTTCCTTTTTCTCTTTCTTTGCATATTCTCCTAGCTGCGTTTTCTCCTACACCTTGTAGTGATTTCAATGGAGGAATGATACCCTCATTCCCTATTAAAAATCTATCACTATCTGATTTATACAGGTCTACTTTTTCAAATTTAAATCCTCTAGCATACATCTCAAGTGCAACCTCTAAAACGATAAGAGAGTTTTTCTCTTTTGCCGTTTTATCATTTCCTTTTTCATTTAAAGATTCTATTTCTTTTTTTACTGCTTCTTTTCCGTTAACTATCAAATCTGCATCAAAGTCATTAGCTTTAGTAGTAAAATATGTTGCATAAAAAGCAATAGGATAATGTACTTTAAAATATGCTATTCTAAATGACATCATAACATATGCAACCGCATGGGCTTTTGGAAACATGTATTTAATTTTTTTACATGATTCTATATACCACTCAGGTATGTTATTTTCTCTCATATAAGTCTCTTCTTCTTCTGTTAATCCCTTACCTTTTCTAACTTTCTCCATTATAATAAATGATTTTTTCTTATCAAGTCCGTTGTAAATTAAGTAAGTCATTATATCGTCTCTTGTTGAAATCACTTCACTTAACTGTGCTACTCCATTTCTCACTAAATCTTGTGCATTATTTAACCAAACATCTGTGCCATGTGATAATCCACTAATTCTTACTAATTCTGCAAAAGTTGTTGGTTTAGTATCAATAAGCATTTGTCTAACAAAATTCGTTCCAAACTCTGGAATGCCAAATGTACCTGTCTCACTATTTATATCTTCTTTAGTTATTCCCAAAGATTCAGTAGAAGTGAATATTTTCATGGTTTCTTCATCATCTAATGATATTTCCTGTGCATTAACACCTGTCAAATCTTCTAGCATACGAATTATACTCGGCGTATCATGACCTAATATATCAAGTTTAAGTATTCTACCACTAATAGAATGATAATCAAAATGTGTAGTTATAACTCCAGAAGATGCATCATTTGCAGGATATTGAATTGGAGTAAAATCATATATCTCTTTATTTCTAGGAACAACCATCACTCCACCAGGATGCTGTCCTGATGTTCTTTTTACTCCAGTACATCCTTTAACCAATCTATTAACTTCTGCACTATTAAACGAACGCCCTCTTTCCTCAAAATATTTCTTAACAAATCCATATGCAGTTTTTTCAGCTATAGTACCTATAGTTCCTGCCCTGTAAACATATCCTTCCCCGAATAATTCTTCAGTATATTTATGAGCTACTGACTGGTACTCACCTGCAAAGTTCAAATCTATATCAGGTTCTTTATCTCCTTCAAATCCAAGGAACACTTCAAAAGGTATATCATGACCATCTTTAATATACTGTGTTCCACATTTTGGGCATTTTTTATCTTCCATATCTACACCTGAACCTACAGACCCATCTATAATGAATTCACTGTTTTTGCAGTTAGGACACACATAATGTGGAGGTAATGGATTGACTTCAGTTATATCACTCATTGTAGCTACAAATGATGAACCAACAGACCCTCTAGAACCAACTAAATATCCATCATCTAGTGATTTTTTAACAAGTTTGTGTGCAATAATATAAAGTACAGCATATCCATTACTAATAATAGAATTTAACTCTCTCTCTAATCTATCTTTAACTATTTCCGGCAAAGGGTCTCCATAAATACTAGTTGCTTTTTCATATGTCATCCTTCTTAATTCTTCTTCAGAACCTTCTATTATAGGCGGAAATGTACCTTCTGGTATTGGTAAAATATCATCTATCATATCAGCTATTTTATTAGTATTATATATTACTACCTCTTCAGCTTTCTTAGAACCTAAATAACTAAATTCTTCAAGCATTTCATCTGTAGTTTTTAAATATAACGGAGCTTGTTTATCTGCATCAGAAAAACCTTGTCCAGCCATCAGAATCCTTCTGTACACTTCATCTTGTGGGTCTAAAAAGTGTACATCTCCTGTGGCAACAACTGGCTTATTAAACTTTTCACCTAATGATGCAATTTTTTTATTAATGAACTTTAATTCTTCTCTATCTTTAACTATACCTTTTTCTATTAAATGTAAATTATTATCTATTGGCTGTATCTCTAAATAATCGTAAAAATTAATTATATCTCTTAATTCATTAAAATCAGCATTTCTTAAAACAGCTTTATACAATTCACCTGCTTCGCACGCCGTTCCTAAAATTAATCCTTCTCGATATTTAGCTAACAATGATTTTGGTATCCTTGGCTTTCGATAAAAATATTTTAAATGTGATTCAGATACAATTTTATATAAGTTTTTGAGCCCGGTATAGTTCTTAGCAAATATTACTATATGATATGGTCGTTCTGATTTATAACTTCTATTTTTATTAAATGCTGTATTAATTTTCTCTAGCTTTTTAATCCTCTCATCATGTAATATATTTAACATTTTTATAAATATATGAGCTGTAGCTTCTGCATCATCAACTGCTCTATGGTGATTCTCTAACTTTATATTTAGGTGTTTAGCTAATATATTAAGCTTATGTCTTTTTAAGTCTGGAAACAACACCCTAGATAATTCCAATGTATCTAAACTAGCATTCTTTATGTCTATACCTTGTCTTGAAGCTTTTTCTTTTATAAACCCCATATCAAAAGAAGCATTATGTGCTACAAGAACACTGTCCCCAACAAAATCTAAAAACTCTGTTATCACTTCTTCTATAGTAGGTTTGTCCTTAACTAACTCATCAGTAATTCCAGTTAGTTCAACAATTTTTTCTGGTATCTTTATCTGTGGATTTATCAGTTGATTGTATCTATCTACTATCTGATTATTTTTTATTTTAACTGCCCCTATTTCTGTAATTCTATCATTTACTGGTGAAAAACCTGTAGTTTCTATATCAAACACTACATACTCACAATCTAAAGTTTGATTGCTAAAATTCTTAACAATAGCTTTACTATCATTAACTAAATATCCTTCTACACCATATAATACTTTAATTCCGTATTTCTTAGCAGCACTCATTCCCTCTGGAAAGCTTTGTACTACACCGTGGTCTGTAATAGCTATTGCTTTATGTCCCCATTTTGCAGCTCTTTTTGCTATATCACTAAAACTTGAAACACCATCCATAGCACTCATTTGTGTATGAACATGTAACTCAACTCTCTTCTTCTCTGATGTATCAGCTCTTTCTACTTTTTCTAATACCTTTACTCCTTTACCTATTATTATTAACTCTCTAATAAAATTATCAAAAACTACATTTCCTTCAACTCTCAAATAAAGTCCTTCTTTTAAATTTTCATCTAATGACTGTCTAGCTTTTTTATTGGCAAATAATTTTACAGTTATAGAATTAGAATAATCAGTTATATTAAACATATATAGTTTTTTTTCATTTTTTAACTCTCTTGTATCAAGGTCAAAAACTTCACCTTCAATTATTGCATCAGTTGTATTTGTATTTATTTCAGCAATTTTGATAATGCTATCTCCGACTTTCTTACCGTAAATAATATTTTTGTTTACTTTCTTTTTATTACTAATCCCTTTATTGGACTTACTTTCACTTTTGTTATTATTTCCGCTAGTATTGACCTTTATTTTTCTTATATAATTAGTTTCTTCCTCAATTTTTTTCTTTAAATGTTCATTAGTTATATCATTTGAACTTTTCTTAAATTCAAATACAACCTTCAAGTCAATCCCATATTCTTCATTAAATCTTCTTTTTATTTCTTCATCTATACCTTTTTTCTTTATTGACATTAAAGCAATTTCACTGCTAACTTTTATTAATAATATATCTTCTTTCAATTCCCAATTTAGACTCTTAATCCAAGCTGTGCTGGAAGGAACCCTTTGTTTTATTAAATATAGAATATTTTCCCAATTTGCTCTTAATAACTCATTAGTACTTAACTCTACGCCTTTATAAACAACATTAATCTTTATATCGTTAAAACCCTTTAATTTGTTTTTTAGTTTTAGTCTAATTTCGTATAATTTTTCATATTCTATAACATTTTCTACATTTAATACTATTTTCAAAATGTTATTTTGAGTATTTATATAAACTTTGCTTACTATTGAATTGTATAAATTTTCATCCTTCACTTCTAAGTTTATTTTATTTAGAAGCACTCCAAATATTTTTTCATTGTTTAAGGACATATTTTTGTGTGCCTCCCTTACTTACTATGATAAACTTTTATAATTCCTTCTATATCTCTCAGTTTATCTAGTATAATTATTTTATCCTCGCTTCTTTCAATTTTTATAATCATATTTATATTAACTATTTCTTCATTATCACAATCAACTTCTATTCTATCAATATTGATTCCTAAATCTCCCATAAGTTTACCTATTTTACCTATTTGCCCAGGCTTATTTACAACCTTAAGGTTTATCTTCATATAGTTTAATCTGTTTTTTATTCTTTTTTCCAGTTTTGTAAATGCTAGCAAAGTCACTAATGCTAACAAACTAGTTATAATAGCTCCAATATAAAACCCAGCTCCAACTGCCAATCCTATACAGGCCACTGCCCATAGCCCTGCAGCAGTCGTTAATCCTTTAACTGTATTTCCTTCTTTTATAATAGTACCTGCTCCTAAGAAGCCTATTCCACTTATTACTTGAGCCCCTAATCTAGCAGGATCTAATTTTGTTTGGAACCTAAATATTTCAAATATATATATACCAACAAGCATTATTAATGTAGACCCTACACAAACTAGTATATGAGTTCTAAATCCAGCTGGCCTCTTTACAGTCTCCCTCTCTAGTCCTATTAAGCCAGATAGTATTATTGAGAGAAATAACCTCAACACTATTTGCTCAATGTTCAACGTCATAGCTTATTCCCCTATACTTAACATTTTAGCAATATCCCAATACATTTTCAGTCTAGCAGCAAGTCCTTTTACCACTCCTAATTTTTCTTCTTTCATAACATGAGTCAAGTTATCTAAAATAACTTCATTTGTCTTTATGTCGTATCTATTAACATATTTTGTTATTGCTACTTCTACTCCATAATTTGTTATATCTATATTGTCCATTCCTTCTATTATATGTCTTTTAACTGCTCTTTGACCCGAAAGGTATGGTGCTACCTTTTGAGCTAAATCAGTTGCAAATCTTCCGTTACTAAACACACCAATAGTCATGTCACATTCATCATTAATAACTGGTAATAATAATTTTGTTATATGAACAGTCTTTAAACCTATTAAGTCAGCATCTAAAAACAAGATAATATCACCTTTACTATTATCTACCCCTTTTCTTATTGCTCCACCTTTTCCCATATTTTCTTCCAATTCAATTACCTCAACATCATGTAATTTTGCAATGTCAGCTGTTCTATCTTCAGACCCATCACTCACAACAACAATACTATCAACTAAATCTACTTGCTTAACTGTTGATATAACATCCCCTATAGTTTTTTCTTCATTATACGCAGGTATAACAGCAGTAACATAGTACATTCTAATCCCCCTTAGCAACCATAGGTTTTTTTAATCGCATGTATAAGCTCATCAATCAATTTTTCTTCCTTTACTTTTTTAATTATCTTCCCTTTGCTAAAAATTAATCCTACACCCTTTCCTGCTGCAATTCCTATATCAGCCTCTCTAGCTTCTCCAGGACCGTTAACTACACACCCCATAATAGCAACCTTTAAAGGTGCGTTTAGATCTTTTAATTTTTCTTCAGCTTCTTTGACTAATTTAATTAAATCTACCTCTGTCCTCCCACAAGTTGGACATGAAATAATTTCTACATTATCTCTCCTAAGACCTAATACATTAAGTATCTGTCTACCAACTTCAACTTCCTTAATTGGATTTTCAGTCAAAGATACTCTTATTGTATCCGCTAACCCCATCAATAATAAAGAACCAATTCCAATTGAAGATTTTATTGTTCCTGTCATCATAGTCCCAGCCTCTGTTATCCCAACATGAAAAGGATAATCAACATATTCAGCCATTTTTTTATATGCATTAATAGTTAATCTTACATCTGAAGCCTTTAAAGAAACTACAATATCTGTAAAATCCATATCTTCTAAAATTTTAATATGGTCTAAAGCACTTTGTACCATTGAAGTCTCATTTACTCCTCCATATTGCCTTAAATATTCCCTGCCTATTGAGCCTGAGTTGACACCAATTCTAATAGGGACTCCATGCTCTTTACAAACTTTAACTACTTCTTTTACTCTTTCTTTTGAACCTATGTTTCCCGGATTAATTCTTAAACCGTCTACACTTTGGTTAACAGCTTCTATAGCAAGCCTATAATCAAAATGTATATCTGCTATTAATGGAATATCTATTTGTTTTTTTATTTTATTTAAAACTTTAGCAGCATCCATATCAGGAACAGCCACTCTAATTATGTCACAACCTTTTTCCGTTAAAGCTTTTATTTGCTTAACTGTACTCGAAACATCTCGAGTGTCAGTATTAGTCATAGATTGTACTGTTATAGGAGCATCTCCACCAACTCCAATATCTCCATAATAAACTGGTTTAGTCTTTCTTCTCATATTCTCACCTACCTAGAATACATTAAGTCTAATAATATCTTTATAAGTTACAAAAATCATTAAAAGTATCAAAAACACAAAGCCAACAAAATGTATAAACCCTTCTTTTTCAGGGTCTATAGGCTTTCCTCTAAATAATTCAATAATCTGAAACAATAATCTACTACCGTCCAAAGCAGGTATTGGCAATAAATTAAAAAATCCTAAGTTTATGCTTATAAACCCTGCAAGTGATAATAATGGAATAAAACCTAATTTTGCTGCTTCTCCGACAAGATTAATAACACCTACAGGTCCTGCAATTTGATTCGAAGCTACTCTACCTGATAATAATTTCCCAAAGAATTCAAACATCATACCAATATAAAATATAGTCCTCTTAAAACCATTTTTTATAGCGAATCCAATAGACTTATCAACTTCTGTTGTAAAGCCTACTATGGGCTGCTCTTTAGGTTTAATTTTAAAATTGATTTCTTCCCCATTTCTTAGTACTGTAATTTCTACAATACCACTACGAGGTCTATTTATTCCCTCTTTAATATCCTCCCAAGTTTTTATATCTTGGTTGTTTATTTTAATTATTTTATCTCCACTCTTGATACCTGCCTCATATGCTGGAAGAGTATTATCTACCATAGCTATTACAGTAGTAGGTTTGTTATTTTCCATTTGTGGTGTTATTCCTATAAACTTTCTAGTAGCTGGCTTAATGCTAAATTTTAGTTCTTCATTCTCTCTTAATACTGTGATACTAAATTTCTCATCTCCAGCTTTATTCAAGTTGTTTATATATTCATCCCATGAATTAATATACTTATCATTAACTTTTACAATCCTATCTCCACTTCTTAATCCAGCCTTATATTCAGGATAATTTTTATCAATATCAGCAACAATAGTAGTATTAGCTCCAACGAATAAGGTAATTAACCCATATACAATAATAGCTAATATAAAATTCATTATAGGACCTGCTGCTATTGTTGCCATCCTAGCTGTTACAGGTTTATTGTTAAAGCTCCTTATATCATCTGAATGTTCATCTTCACCTTCCATTTTAACATACCCACCAATTGGTATTGCTCTTATTGAATACTCAGTTTCTCCTTTGCCTATTTTAAATAATCTTGGTCCCATACCAATTGAAAATTCATGAACCTTAATACCTACTGATTTAGCAGCTACAAAATGACCCAATTCATGAATCATCACTACTAAAAAAAATACAAAAATTGCAGCTATAGCTGTAGTCACTTATTACGCCCCCTATCCTTTAAAATCTTTAGATATTATTTTTCTTGCCCATTTATCACTATTTAAAATATCATCCATAGTTGCTTCCTTAATGATGCTATGTTTTTCCATTGTGTGTTCGATTATTCTAGGAATGTCATAAAACTTAATTTTTTCTTTTAAAAACATGTCAACAGCAACCTCATTAGCAGCATTTAAAACAGCAGGCATAGTACCTCCTATTTTTATTGCTTCATAGGCTAATGCAAGGCATGGAAAAGTTTTATAATTTGGTTTTTCAAAAGTAAGCGTTCCTATTCTCGATAAATTCAATTTTTCTAGATTATTTGAAGTTCTCCTTGGATAAGTTAAAGCATACTGTATAGGTATTCTCATATCTGTAATACCTAATTGTGCAATTATACTGCCATCAACGTATTCTACCATAGAATGAACTATACTCTGAGGATGTACTACAACATCAATTTTTTCAATGTCAATATTAAATAACCACTTAGCTTCTATTACCTCTAACCCTTTGTTCATCATCGTTGCAGAATCTATAGTAATTTTTTTACCCATTGACCAGTTAGGATGTTTTAATGCGTCCTTTACGGTTACATCCTTTATCTCATCATAATTCATTCCTCTAAATGGTCCTCCAGAGGCAGTTAATATTATCTTCGAGATTTCTTTTTCATTTTCAGTGTTCAAACACTGAAATATAGCTGAATGCTCACTATCAACTGGTATTATACTTATTCCTTTATCTTTTGCTGCATTCATTACTAGTTTACCTGCAGTTACTAGCGTTTCTTTATTTGCTAATGCAATTGATTTCCCATGTTCAATAGCCTTTAAAGTAGGTATAAGACCTATCATACCAACTACTGAAGTTAAAACAATATTAGCAGAACTTTCAGTAGCTACTCTATTTAATCCTTCTAGTCCACTAACTACTTCTATATCACTTCCATCTAGTCTGTGCTTTAGTATTTTAGCCTTTTCCTCATTATATACTGCTATAATATTAGGCTTAAACTCTTGAGCTTGTTCTTCTAACAATTCTATATTATTGTTTGCTGATAATCCTACCACTTTATAATTTTGATTATTCCTTATTACATCTAAAGCTTGCCTTCCTATCGAACCTGTCGACCCCAATATACTTATGTACTTCAAAAAAATCACTCCTATTTAATTATTATATTAATCTACGACTCAAAAACTTATTATAATAAATAAGTTATATAATAATATACAATAGGTGCCGTAAATAATATGCTATCAAATCTATCTAAAACACCACCATGTCCCGGCATTATATTTCCGTAATCCTTTATATTTGATATTCTTTTAATCTTAGATGCAGCTAAATCCCCTATTTGTGCCATAATAGAACATATTATGCTTAAAATTCCTAACTGAACATAATGTTCTATATTAAATATTTTAAGGAACAACAAACTCAATAATAGACTCCCTAGTATACCACCAATTGAACCTTCTATAGTTTTCTTTGGACTTAGTTCTGGACACAACTTTCTTTTTCCAAATAGGATGCCAGTAAAATATGCAAAAGTATCTGTACCAAATGCAGTTATAAACACTAACCAAATCAATTTATTTCCATCTAAAAGAGTTATATGAAATAAAAGAAAAGGAATATATAAAAGACTAAACAGAGTAACACTTATATCATTTAGTAATAAGTCTTTTTTTAGCACTAATATACTTAAAATCGAAAGAATATAAATAAATAAAATTATTTGAATATTTAAACCCAAACCTCTAATGTTAAACATTAAGAAAAGTAAAAATGGAAAAGTATAACTTATTATGCTCACATATTTTATTCCATTTTTACTAACAGCACTGTTGAATTCATATAAACCCAACAAAGAAAGTAGAAGTACTGAAATACTTAATGCCATTCCACCTTTTATAACAATGGTTAATAGCAAAATAAAACCTACTAATCCACTTATAATTCTCTTTAGCATTTTTTCACCATCCTAGATACCACCAAATCTACGTTCTCTTTTTTGATAATCAAGTATTGCTTTGAAAAAATCTTCTCTTTTAAAATCTGGCCAATAAATATCACTAAACCAAAATTCTGTATAAGCCATTTGATATAATAAAAAATTACTTACTCTATATTCTCCACCTGGTCTAATCAGTAAATCAGGATCCGGTTGGTCTTTAGTATAAAGATATTTCTTAAAAAGCTCTTCATCTATCGAATGAATATCAATTATATTGTTTTTAACGTCATTTATACATTCTTTTACCGCTGTTATAATTTCACTTCTACCTCCATAGTTAAGAGCTATATTTAATTTTAATTTGGTATTACCTTTCGTTTTTTCGATAGCTTTATAAACTTCTTGTCTTGGTATTTCTGGCAACTTATCTAAGTTACCAATCACATTAATTCTAACATTGTTCTCATGCAGTACGTTTAATTCTTTTCTTAAATAATCCACTAATAGTTTCATCAGAAAGTCTACTTCTTCCTTTGGTCGATACCAATTTTCAGTAGAAAAAGCATAAAGGGTTAAGTATTCTATGCCTATATCGCCTGCTGCCTTTACTATTTCCTTCACTGTTTCTACCCCTGCTTTATGACCCGCAGATCTATGCATAAATCTTTTTTTAGCCCATCTACCATTGCCATCCATAATAATGGCTATATGTTTAGGTAGATTATTCATATCTATGTCATTTCTTATCTTATGTTCATTTTTTTTATTTTTTAAATTCATTTCAAACCTCCTAATACTCCTTTAGTCACTAAAAACCCCTTCTTTGGAAAGAAGGGGGCTTAAAAATATCCTACTAATAAGTTTAAATATTTTTTATTCTTAGTTATCTTTAATATTCTTGGTTCATCCAATTTTTCATTGAATTTTTTATTTAAGCCATTCGTTTTTTTTATATTTAAAATGAATTTATCTGAGTGTTGACTAATAATTTCTATTCCTTCTTTCAGTGTTAACCCTACAGCACTACAAAATTCCAATTAAGTTTAAACCTCCATCAACTCGTTTTCTTTTTTATCCATCAATTTATCAATCTCTTCGATGTATTTGTCAGTTAATTCTTGCACAGCTTCCTCTGCTTTCTTCAACTCATCCTTAGTTAATTCTCCATCTTTCTCCATCTTTTTTAATTTATCATTAGCTTCTCTTCTTTCATTTCTTATTGCAACTCTAGCATTTTCTGTTGTTTTCTTTAATCCTTTAATTAACTCTTTTCTTGTTTCTTCAGTTAACCTTGGAATAACTATACGTATTATTTTGCCATCATTAGATGGATTTAATCCTAAGTCTGCTTTTAAAATCGCTTTTTCTATATCTTGAATTGAATTTATATCAAACGGCTGTACTACTAAAGTTCTTGGTTCAGGTGCTGACACATTAGCTAATTGATTTAATGGTGTAGGTGTTCCATAATACTCTACCATAACTTTATCTAAGATCGCAGGATTAGCTCTACCTGCTCTTGTACTAGCTAACTCTTCCTTGTAAACTTTTAAAGTCTTTTTCATTTTTTCCTCTGCTGTCTTATGAATCTCTAAATACATATTTATTCCTCCCTTATTTTTGTACCAATATCTTCTCCCATTATTATTTTAACTATATTCTCAGGTTCTTCAATCCCAAATACTATTATTGGAATTTTATTGTCCATACAAAGAGAAGTTGCTGTAGAATCCATAACCTTTAGTCCTTTTTTTAATATATCTATATATTTTAATTTATCGAATTTACTAGCATTTTTATTTATTTTAGGATCTGAATCGTATACTCCATCTACACCTTTTTTAGCTAGCAAAATAACCTCAGCATCTATCTCAGCTGCTCTTAAAGCAGATGTAGTATCTGTAGAGAAGTATGGATTACCTGAACCAGCTGCAAATATTACTACCCTTCCTTTTTCTAGATGTCTTACAGCTTTTCTTCTTATATATGGCTCAGCTATTTGTCTCATCTCTATCGCTGTTTGTACCCTTGTCATTACGTCTATTTTTTCTAATGCATCCTGTAGCGCTAAAGCATTAATTACCGTTCCTAGCATTCCCATATAATCTGATGTTGTTCTATCCATTTCTTCTGCGCTTCTGCCACGCCAGAAATTTCCGCCACCAACTACTATAGCTACCTCTACATTGAGCTCATTTATTTTTTTTATGTGTTTAGCTATCTGTGAAATAACTTTTTCATCTAAACCGAAACCTCGTTCACCAGCTAATGCTTCACCACTTAATTTTAAAATAACTCTTTTATACTTAGGTGTTTCCATAATATCCTCCCACTATATATATTCTACACTTTATAAAAAATTCCTTTATTTTGTACTATGATACTATCTATTATTTCCATTTTTATCTAAAACTTATTCAAATGGAGAACACTTAGTGTTCTCCATTTGTTACATTACATATTCATTTGTTTAGCTACTTCTTCTGCAAAATTCTCTTCTTTTTTGTCAATCCCTTCTCCTACTTCATATCTTACAAATCTTCTTACGACAATGTTTTCCCCAATTTTTGCAATTTTTTCAGTTAATAACTGGTCAATTGTAACATCTGGGTCTTTAATAAATGGTTGTTCTAATAAACATACTTCTTTATAGTATTTTTCTAATCTACCTTCAACCATTTTTTCAACTATATGCTCTGGTTTACCTTCATTTAATGCTTGCTCTTTAAGAATTTCTCTTTCTTTGTTTACAACAGATTCTGGTACATCATTTCTTGATACATACTTAGGATTTTGAGCTGCAATTTGCATTGCAACGTCCTTAACAAATTGCTTAAATTCATCATTTTTAGCAACAAAGTCTGTTTCAGTATTAACTTCAACCAAAACTCCTATTCTACCTCCGTGTATGTAGGATTCAACAACACCTTCTGCTGCAACTCTATTAGCTTTTTTAGCCGCTTTAGATAAACCTTTCTTTCTTAATATTTCAGCTGCTTTTTCAATATCTCCGTCAGCCTCTTGTAATGCTTTTTTACAATCTAGCATACCCGCTTTAGTTCTTTCTCTTAATTCTTTTACCATTGAAGCTGTTATTGCCATTTTATCTCCTCCTATTTATTTAATTAAAAAAAGTAAGAGCAGTAAGGGGGGATTTCCCTCCCTTAGAACCCTTACCATTCACATTACTCTTCTATTTGTTCTCCTTGTTTTCCTTCTAAAACAGCATTAGCCATTGTTTCAGTTATTAGCTTAACAGCTCTTATAGCATCATCGTTACCTGGTATTACATAATCAATTTCGTCAGGATCACAATTAGTATCTACAATTGCAACCACAGGTATACCTAAAATTTTAGCTTCCTTAACAGCAATCTTTTCTTTTCTAGGGTCAACTACAAATAAAGCTCCTGGAAGCTTGTTCATATTTTTAATTCCACCTAGGAATTTCTCTAGTCTTTCAGCTTCATGTTTTAATTTAATGACTTCTTTTTTAGGTAGGACATCAAAGATACCTTCTTCTTCCATTCTTTCAAGCTCGTGAAGTCTCTCAATTCTTCTTCTTATTGTTTTGTAGTTAGTTAGCATTCCGCCTAACCATCTTTGATTTACATAGTGCATGCCACATCTCTTAGCTTCATTTTCAATTGACTCTTGAGCTTGTTTCTTAGTCCCAACAAAAAGAATGTCCTCTCCATTTTCAACTAATTCTTTTACAAACCTATATGCTTGATCCATTTTGCTTACAGTTTTCTGTAAGTCAATAATGTAAATACCATTTCTTTCTGTAAAGATGTACTCTGCCATCTTAGGGTTCCATCTTCTTGTTTGGTGTCCGAAGTGAACCCCTGCTTCTAGTAATTGTTTCATTGTAACAACTGACATTCTTTTCACCTCCTTTGTTTTATTCCTCCACCCGACTCATCTTTCTAAAAGACCTCAATGGCA